>JAAYYM010000557.1 GCA_012515365.1 Clostridia bacterium | reverse complement strand
GGTAGTACCATCCATTCTGGCGGGAGTTCCTGTCTTAAAACGGCGCATCTCAATACCCATATTTTTCAGAGATTTCGTAAGATAATTTGCAGCCTGCAAACCATTGGGACCGGTATAAGTAATTGCCTCACCGCACAGACATCTTGCACGTAAATAGGTACCGGTACAAAGTATCGCTGCTTTACATTCATAAACAGTACCGGTAAATGTTTTTACACCGGTTATTATCTTCATATTTTCTTTCTCATCAGATTCTTCCCATAAAAGTTCACAAACCTCGGCCTGTTTAATAGTCAGATTCTCCTGATTTTCCAAAACCTTACGCATAGTGCGGGTATACTCTGCTTTATCTGCCTGAGCACGCAGAGAATGTACAGCAGGTCCCTTAGATACATTTAACATTTTTGACTGGATAAAAGTCTGATCAATCACTTTACCCATCTCACCGCCAAGAGCATCCAGTTCTCTTACCAGATGTCCCTTGGAAGAACCACCAATATTGGGATTACAGGGCATCAATGCAATACTGTCCACACTTACTGTAAAAATAACCGTATTAAGTCCAAGTCTGGCACATGCAAGAGCTGCCTCACATCCGGCATGTCCTGCACCAACCACACATACATCAACTTTTTCCCTGATTCCGTTTTCTTTAATAGTAACTAATTCAGACATTTTTTCCTCATTCCTAATGACTATTATTTACCCATACAAAACTTTGTAAATATCTCATTCACTAAATCATCATCTACTTCTTCGCCGATAATAAAACCAAGAGAAGAATAGGCACTCATCAAATCTATAGAATAAAAATCCTCCGGCATATCATCTGCCAAGCTTCTCTTTACCATTTGTAAACTGTCATAAGCATTTTTCAAAGCTTCTTTATGACGCATATTTGTAATGACTATCTGATTGTTATTCTTGAGATTGCCCTTAAAAAACATTTCCTTAATCACATTTTCAAATACATCAATACCTGTATTATCCTTTGTAGAAGTACGAATCATTTCTATTTTTTTATGACCGGGTACCAATTCATCAATTACCTGTATCAAATCTGACTCTTCCACAGCTGCAGTCAAATCAGATTTATTCAAAAGAATAATAACATTTTTATCCTCAAGCAAAGTAATAATTTCTCTGTCACTATCATCAAGAGCCACAGAAGCATCCACCACATATAATATCAAATCTGCTTCGTTTGCATATTTCTTTGCCTTCTCTACACCAATCTTTTCTACGACATCTTCAGTAGTACGGATTCCTGCAGTATCTATAATATTTAAACCAATTCCATGAAGCTTAATGGATTCCTGCAACACATCTCTGGTAGTTCCTGCAATATCCGTAACAATGGCACGTTCTTCACCTACCATAATATTTAAAAGTGATGATTTACCGGCATTTGGCTTACCCACAATAACCGTACTGATACCTTCCTTCATCAATCTGCCGTTATCTGCTGTAGAAAGAAGTTTCTCTACTCTATCACTTAAATTACTTACCTTTTCATCAAGCTTATCTTTGTAACCATCCAGACTGATATGCTCCGGATCATCCAAAGCAGATTCTATAAAAGCAATCTCATAAATAATCTCT
>JAAYYM010000556.1 GCA_012515365.1 Clostridia bacterium | reverse complement strand
TGATGATGAATACTTCTTCCTTAAACTGTTTGATATCAGCAGGAAGACTTATGTCAGAAATCCTTTATCCCACAAAATTTGTGATTGAGCCAAAATTATTTTAGGAATAATTCATATACCAGAGGAAGTTTTGATGAAATTGTTATGGGCTGTAGTTATTTTGGATATGGATATAATAATGGGTTAATTAATAAAACATATGATGAATATGAAAAAGTGCGAATGGAGGTAATGGAAGATGAGTGAAAAAAAGTATACAGATGAGGAATTATGTCGAGCAACGCAAATTGCATATTGTAATATCAATTCAAGTGATATTGAGGATTATTTCGATGAATATGGTGTGTATCCAACGCTCCAAGAAATCATGAACAGCAACGGACCAGATATTTATTACAGCTACGAGGATTTAGTACTTGAAGCTGTGGATGATCCAGATAAAAAACGAATGAAGGAAGGAGTCGATAATCTTTGTAGCGCTATTGCTGCTGGAGAGGTTTGTAAAGACTGGCGTGTGGTATCAGTATTGGATCAGAATGATGAAACCGGTTTGTATGCAGTAACAATCAAAACAGATGATGACAGTATAATTGTGGCATATCGTGGAAGTGAAAGTGTAAGTGGTTTTCATTTTATTAAAGACTGGATATTAGCCGATTTTGGACTAATTCATAACAAGCCAACGGAGCAGCAAATACAGGCGGGACAATATCTTGATTTGATAGGAAGTAATAACGAATTCCTAAGGAATATCAAAAGAAAGGAAGAACCTTCATGCTCATCGGAATTGACAAGTTCGGAAAAACCAAAACTTTTTCCGATATGGATTTAAGTGATGAGACATTTACCACTATGTTGGATATTGAAGGATACGCATTCTCGCTTGTTTATTCCGACACAGCGAAAACAGTACCAACCAGTAATCTGTCATCATCCCAAGGCAGTGGTACTTATGAGGTACAAGCAGGAGATACTCTTTCAGGAATAGCCAAGAAACTTGGCAAGAAGCGTGCAGACCTCGTTCAGAAAAATAATCTGAACAATCAGGATAAACTCAAGATAGGACAGAAGATAGTATATTAGATATAGTAATCAAAAAGCCTTCCGAAGAATACGTGGAAGGCTTTTTACAACATTATATATAAATGTTACTTATTCAAATAATAATGTGATATTTTGATTGTATCAATTACTTTATCGTGATAAACTAAAAAAATAATTTGTGATATTATAAAAAATGGAGTCTATTAATAAGCGTTAAATATGACAGATTGAAATTTAACTTTAAATGTGCTAAATATTCAGTGATTATTCTTGCCGATTTGGTACAAGCATCCTGTAACTCTCGGACGGCAGTTCCTGTATTATCCGGACGGTAGTTCCTATAACATCCGGACAGGATTCCTGTACCAAGTGGACAAGATGACATCTAGTGATTAGTATACTCTGTTGCTTCCGGGTTGTCATCCCCGGCGTCGGCCGCCTGATGTTCTACGGTTGGTCTTCGTGACGGTCCTTTCAAGTCAAAGCGATAGGCATTTCGTACGATGCGATCCAGTACTGCATCTGCGATTGTTGGATCCTTGAAAACTGAAATCCATTCCTTGACAGGCAATTGTGCAGAAATTGCAATGGATCTTTGATGGTGATATCTTTCCTCAACAACTTCAAGAAAATCTTGAGTGAGTCCGATATCCAACTGCTTCATCCCGAAGTCGTCTAGGATTAACAAATCGGGTTTGATAAGATCCTTCATCAGCTTATTGTATGAGCCATCACCTCTTCCGATAGCAAGGTCAGTAAGAAGTCTGGTCACACGAAAACTCTTAACTGTATATCCCCTGATACATGCCTCTCTTCCGAATGCTGACAGAAGATATGTTTTGCCGACACCGGTTGCTCCCGTGATGATGAGATTGCTTCCATTTTTAATCCATTCGCAGTCCGACAGACTAGCAATACCGGCTTTCTTTAGTTTTCGTACCGGATCAAAATCAATGGATGAAAGGGTCGCTGTTGGTTCTCGAAGCCCTGCTGCATTCATCAGCCGCTTAGTTTTGGCCTTTAATCTGGCATTATACTGGGCATTGACAATCATTCCGAGACGATCATCAAAGGACAGGTCCTCTGATGCCGGTAATTCCTGTTGTCGTGCGTACTCAAGACGCATTGCATGCAGCTTCATTTCAGAAAACTGTTCTGCTGTTTGATAGTTCATGATGAGATCCTCCTTTACTTCCATTCTCCGATACGGAGATTTTCATGGTATGGAGTTGGAGTATCCGCATCGGATGGTGTTTGATTAACGGGTTGCTTATCCTGTCCATTCTTCAGGATATTTCGTAGTGTTGTATAATTAACCGAATGCAAAGAGATTGCTTTTTCACAAGCTCTGTTGATTCGTTCACTACCGTAACTGCGGCTGAAGTTGATTACAGCCATACAGGACTTATAGGCCTGTTCCTCAAAGTCCACACCGGTAAGTAGCAAATCCACAAATCGAGAGGCTGCTGTCCCAATTTTGGAAGCCTTATATCTGTAATAAGCACCGTTATAACTGTTAAACTCTACAACTGCTTTATGATTATCCGGCATATGTTCCAGTTCGGTGACATAGCGTTTACCTGAAAAGTGGCGCGTGTGAAACGCAATACGATTTCCTATAGTATCGTAGACTTCAATCTTTTTGGCAAAGGCATGAATCATCACACTTTGGTTATAGAATGAATATGGAACTGAATAGTAAAACCCATCATAGACCACATGATAATTGTTAATCACCTTGGATACCGGAACTGTTTCAAAGGATTCAAACACATCCTTAGGCAACGGTCTGAGTGCCGGCTTATCCAATGCTTCAAAAACACTTTTGCGAGATCCGGGGCGGTGCTTAAAGTTTTTCTGTACCAGTTCCAAAACCCTTTCTCTGATATCATGATTGAGTGCTTCAAAACTATAATAGATTTTGTTTTTCAACCACTCAAGCAGCCATGTTTCCAGCCAGCCGACACTGGATTCCACCGAGGGTTTATCCTTTGGTTTACGTACACGTGCAGGTATGATAGCCACCTGATAATGTCTCGCCAGTGCTCTGTATGCATGATTAAGTTGTGGATTGTAAAGGTGTGTATGTATCACGGCTGTTTTGCAGTTATCAGGAACCAGTATACGCGGTAATCCGCCATACCATTCGAAAGCATCTATGTGTGCCTGATTCCAGTTCATCTGTGTTTCATCAGGAAATGCTTCAACAAATGGATATGAGCTATCTCCAAGCGTTGTGACAAAGAAATGGGCTTCATGGATTTCACCTGTGGCATAGTCCACTACGCAAGGAAGTTTATCACCTATCCAGTCGATAAACAACTCCTTACCGGGTTCTCGCTCCTGCGGGAGTATGACGTTTTTACCGGATTTATCCTTCCAGTCATTGTACTTTGCACAGAAACGACTGTAACTGTAACCATCAGGGTTTTCTTTCCTGTATTCTTCCTGCCAGATATACTGGAGATTGATACGTCGGCTGGAGAGTAATCTTTTATGAATGACTTCAAAATCAGGTTCATCCTTGACCTGTTTTCGCCCAAAAGAATCAGGATAGATAAGTTCGTTTATTCTTTCAGGTGAGAGTCTAACAGCCTCTTCGTATGTAAGACCGCATTCTTTGCATCGTGAGAGAATTTCACCGGCAGTTGTTTTTGAACATCCGGTGGCTTCGCCAATTTCACGAAGCGTGAATTGCATTTCCTTCATTCGAAGGATTTCAGTAATAATCATTGATTCCAGACACCTCATTTCGGTACCTCCTTAGAATGTATTTACATACATTCTAAGGAATAAGATTTAAGATGTCACTTGTCCGGATAATTCAGGAATGAATGTCCGAATGTTATAAGAATGTTTGTCCGGATGTTGTAGGAATACTTGTCCGAGTATTACAGGAATGCTGTCCGGGTGTTGCAAGAATCATCAACTGTCGGAACAGTCACCACGGGATTTCATCCGTTTCTTATGTCTGAAAGAGCCTTTTTCTGAGTTTTCTACTGCATTTTTCCGACTTACAGGCTTCTCTTTTTTACAAAGCCATGCGAACCCGA
>JAAYYM010000555.1 GCA_012515365.1 Clostridia bacterium | reverse complement strand
TCAAAGAGGGTGGGCAGAAACTAATTGATCTTTTGTGTCTGGGGAACTTCATTTCCGGAGCCTGTACATGCTATTCAAAGAGAATATTTGAAGCATATGGAGCATTTGATGAAACGATGTTTTTGGTGGAGGATTATCCGATGTATTTACGACTTCTATTTAACGGTGATCGTATCTGCTTTATGGATGAAATCACCATTCGTTATCAGATGAGTGGAATCAGCAGCGGAACGAAAAAAAATCCTTTGTTTGTGAAAGATATGGATGCGATTTACAAGACCGTCATATGTACAAATCAGGATCAGATCGGAAAGGGCATCATGCGTCATCTGAGACTGCGTGAAAAACTGCATGGGAGCAGAAATCCATTTCGATATTTTTACCTTTTTCTTTATTTAGATGTCGTATGGAGAAAAATAGTTAAAGCGATAGAAAACAGGAGAGCATAAAGTCATGGATATGGCAGCAGGAGTCACTAACAGAAAAAACTATCTGGATCAGGCAAAAGGGATTGGCATTATGCTTGTTGTATTAGCGCACCTTTCTAACAGATTGTATGTCGGAAATGATCTGCTTGCAATCTGGATTAATTC
Organism: Clostridia bacterium; assembly: GCA_012515365.1. Next base: position 1,039 of record JAAYYM010000555.1, on the reverse strand, counting down.
GTTTCATCTGCCGATATTTTTTATTGTTTCCGGTTATCTCTTTTTCTTAAAGGGAGATGCGAAAAGGCCATTTGCCGAACTTTTGAAGCATAAGGCAGCCGGACTTTTATATCCGTACCTTGCATTTAGTGGTGTGTATATTATGATAGATTTGATCTATTTGTCGGTCACGACTCATGAACTGCCTCTTAAGCCAGCGGTCAGTGTTTTGTTTCGCGTATTCAGTGGCTGGGGAATCGGTACATTGTGGTTTTTGCCAGTTCTGTTTTTGTGTGAATTGTTATTCTGGATTATGAAAAGACCAAACTCAAAATGGATCGTGTTCATTCTTCTCTTATGCTGTGCAGTGACTGGTAGTTTTGCAGGAACTTATATCAATGCTCATTTTTCGGAGAAAGGGCCAATGCTTCAGGCGTTGATCTATCGCCTTGGTAATCTGGCAGCCCGCTGTCTGATATCAGTTGTGTTTATGGGAATCGGTTTCTTTTATGCAACATACGAAGAATGGATGATGCAAAAAACTACAAAAGTAAGCAGAATCATAATTGGAATGATTTTACTTACAATAACAGTATGTATGGCAGGTCTTCATGGCGAAATCAATCTGAGAATTGCATTGATTGATCATATATGGATTTATTACCTGAGCGGCACAATGGGAACCATGGCTTTGCTGTTTATTTTCAGAGAGCTTAAAGGTCTTAAGTGGCTTAGCTTTGTCGGTGTCAATTCATTGATTATCATGGCAACACATGAACCATTTATGGTGATGGATCTGATACAATGGATCCTTATGAAAGCGGGTATCATGAATACAGTAGTTGCTCACAGTTATCTGCATGTCGTGATTGCATTTTTCTTAACCATGATCGTGGAAATCGTGTTGATTCTACTGATTAACAGATATGTTGGTTTTTTGTTAAGGGTTCCTATCAGAAGGGGAAGTAAACAAATGGAGGCAAAAAGGTGAACATACTGCATTACGCACTGGGACTTCCGCCTTATCGGAGCGGTGGACTTACGAAATATGTATACGATC
>JAAYYM010000554.1 GCA_012515365.1 Clostridia bacterium | reverse complement strand
TTCCCAGGTAGTTCTGAATTGATATCAATGGTATTCAGGCGGACATATCCCATTTCTGATTCGTTATCCACAGTAACAGTCACAGCTTCTTCGATATCGAACTCATCCATGATAAAACCTCTTAATATTTCTGGTCGCTGCTCAGCAAATAAATATTTATTATCAACAAAGTTCCGCCAATCCTCCATAGATTCGACAGCACCCCATCGTTCAATATGGAAAGGCATTTCATCTTCAATACCTTCAACCATAGCGTCTATTTGATCCTGTGCGACCCCACTTGAGTAATAGCTGTTCATCAAATCATTCATGCGATTTAAGAAGTTATATCTGAAGTTTTGATTGGACATGAGGGAGCGGAATAAAAAGTTAGGCCAGGTTTCTGTGCCCTGCCGTCCATCATATTCACCCATCACCCAATCGATCGTATTATGCTTATGATTTAATGGATAGCCTTTCTCACCAAAAAGTTTATCATTTCTGTAAAAGCCATGGTCTAGGTCAAATAACAGCCAACGCCAACGACCATCATGTCCATATGGAGCATCTTTTTGATAACCATCTGTTGTCTTACGCCAGAATCTGACATTATTATGGGGCCAGTCAGCATTGGCAAAAAATATTTCAGATGCAAAATAATCTCTATAGTTCTCAATATCTATTAGTGTTTGAATATACTCAAAATCCACATTATCTTCTAATCCGTTCTCTTCAATGTACTCAATCATATTGCGATAAGGATAAGTATCAGAATTACCTCCACGGTATAATTCTCCATTTTGCTCTAAAATAACCAAATCTTTTTGATCGATATCATAATGTGTTTCAAAATAATACTCATCGAACCTTTCGCGTATATTGTGTATACCATAATATTGTCCATTAATAAATACAATGGACGGTCGATAAGCTTGAGTGTCTACAGTACCTAAAGGTTCTGCTAATGACTGCATCAAGGCATCATTAAACATCGTCTGGGGCCAATCATTTCCAGAGTTTCTAAGAATCAGCCTCTTAAATTCATCGACTGTTCCCTGACCATCCAGCCTTTCCAAACCGTTGAAAAAGTCATGGACCATATATTCTTCACTATCATATTCATCATCAGCATACAATCTCAGTGAATTTTGATCGTGAATCCTTGTCGCTCCACCATGTATTCGAATACCCACTTCCTGTTCCAAGGCCAGATGACCATCTGTTTCAAAGAAATCCAGATGAATAGGCCTCTCCCATTCACTGCCGCTTAATTGTGAATTCTCATCCGTATAAATTCCTCTTTCTTCATCAAATAAGTGACTCGGGTCACTTACAAGAGAAAAGACAGGTAAATCAAAGCGTTCGTCGGCATCTTGATGGACAAAATAAGATTTCGTAACAGTTTCACTCATTAGGTCATCTTCAGAGATACTTTTCGCCCGTACCACAGTAAAGCTGTCGTCAGTTTTTGGTCGAATAGGTATAGGCTTTTTATATCTTTGTGATTCCACTGAAGGTTCTGAACCATCCAGAGTGTAGTAGACAGGGTCTTTCGTTGACGAAGTGTCAATTTCTAATTCAAAGCCTTGAGTATAGAAACCGGATTCTTGGTCTATTTTTGGAGCTTCCAGTGTTTCAATTAACCTGCTTGGTCGGACCTCACCTTCGAGAGCTCCTTTCTGGCGTAAATTTTCTATAATTTCAGGGTCAATTTCTTCAATTCCTGTATCGATGGCATTTAATCTTTGAAGATTTGTCATTTTCTTTAGGAAATTGCCTTGATCCTGAATCGGAACTTCTTCCATGATAAGAGTTTCCAAGTTAACCAGGCCGCTGAGCGGTTCCAAGGATTTAATTTCTTTATTTGAGTGTATGTTTAAATCATTTAAATGAAATAAAAAACGGAGAGCTTCTAAGGACTCGATAGAATTATCCCTTAGATTAAGTTCTTCCAGATTCGTCAAGGCCTGCAAAACATCAATATCTTTGACTCGATTTTCCCGGAGGTCTAAATCTTCAAGATTCCTTAAATTACCCAAAGGAAATAAGTCCTCGATATGATTATCTCGTAAGTCTAATTTTTGTAGCGTTATCATACGGCCAATTAAAGAAATGTCTGATAATCGCGTATCATTTCCTTCATCATCTCTTACAACATTATGATGTAGATTTAATTCTTCTATATTTAAATAGAGGATGTCTT
>JAAYYM010000553.1 GCA_012515365.1 Clostridia bacterium | reverse complement strand
GTTCTATGCAGGTAACTGTATCTCAGATACTGTTGGAAAGGGTGGCGTTACCTATTCTGCTAGAAGTGGCTTCTGTCTGGAAACACAGTATTATCCAAACAGTGCAAATGAGAAATCATTCCCTCAGCCAATCTTTGATGCAGGACAGCCTTATCAAACAACAACCGTTTATAAATTTGTATAATAGCGAATCATATAAATAAGAAGAAAAGCATTTGTGCACATTGTACATAAATGCTTTTTTTAATGTAAAAAAACATACAATAGTTAATAATTTCAATGGTAGAACGAAGAAAATTGTATGTAGTTTTAACAGTTTGATTGCTATAATTCAGCATGTAAGAGAAAAATAGAACAAATACTTGTTCTAGGCTATTAATAGGAGGAAACAAAATGAAGAAGAAATTACTTAGTGCTTTATTAAGCACAGCAATGGTAGCAACACTCCTTGTCGGATGTTCAGGACAGTCTGCACAGACAGCAGCTCCTGCACCAGAGGCAGCAGAGGAAACAACAGAAGCAGCTCCAGAAACAGAAGAAACAGAAGAAGCAGCTCCTGCAGCAGAAGCAAATGGTAAAACAGTTGGTGTTGCAATGCCTACACAGTCATCAGAGAGATGGATCAATGATGGTGCAGATATGAAAGAGCAGTTAGAAGCACTTGGATATGCTGTAGACTTACAGTATGCAGAGGATGATGTACAGGCTCAGGTTTCACAGATCGAAAACCTGATCGCCAAAAATGTAAGCTGTCTTGTTATTGCAGCTGTTGACTCTTCAGCACTCGTTAACGTAGAGGCTCAGGCAAAAGAAGCTGGTATTCCAATCATCGCTTATGATCGTCTTTTAATGGATACAGATGCAGTTTCATACTATGCAACATTTGATAACAAAGGTGTTGGTACAGCAATTGCAAAATATGTAGAAGATAAAATGAGTCTTGCAACTGCAGAAGCAGATGGAAAATCATATACAGTAGAGTTATTCATGGGTTCACCAGATGATAACAACGCAGTATTCCTTTACAACGGTGTTATGGAAGTTCTTCAGCCTTACTTTGACAATGGCGTACTTGTATGTGAATCAGGACAGACTGATTTCGAGAGCAACAACACACTTCGTTGGTCACAGGAAACAGCTCAGCAGAGATGTGAAAATATCCTGACAGCAAACTATGCTGACAAGAAGCTTGATATCGCAATTACAGCTTATGATGGTCTGTCATATGGCGTTCGTTCAGCACTTGAAGGCGCAGGCTACAAGGTTGGAGAAGACTGGCCATTGATCACAGGTCAGGATGCAGAAACAATGGCATGCAAGAATATCCTTTCAGGACATCAGACAATGTCAATCTGCAAAGACACAAGTCTTCTTGCTTCAAAATGTGTAACTATGGTTCAGGCAGTATTAGAAGGAACAGAACCTGAAATCAATGATACAGAGCAGTATAACAACAATGTAATCACAGTTCCTTCATACCTTTGTACACCAGTTCCAGTAGATGCTGACAATCTGAAAGAAGTTATCGTAGATGGCGGTATTCATTCAGCAGCTGATATCGGATTATAAGATATAGTTTATAGGAATTGACAAAAGAGCGGCGGCGTTAGCCGCTGCTCTTTTCATAAAAAAGCAAAACACTGACACGAAAAAAGAGAAGGAGATGAGAGTAGATGTCTGATATTATTCTGGAAATGAACCACATTACCAAAGAATTTTCGGGTGTAAAAGCATTGGATGACGTAACATTCAAGGTAAAACGTGGTGAAATCCATGCGCTCTGTGGGGAGAACGGAGCAGGGAAATCTACGCTGATGAATGTTCTTTCCGGTGTATATCCATATGGGGAATATAGTGGGGATATTGTTTACAACGGAGAAATCAGTAAGTTTCATAAGATTAAAGATAGCGAAGAAAAAGGTATCGTTATCATTCATCAGGAACTGGCACTTAGTCCATTTTTATCGATAGCTGAAAATGTATTTATAGGAAATGAGCAGACTCAGCTTAAGGGAGTAATCAACTGGACAGAGACCAGGAGTAAAGCCAGAGAAGTTTTGGCAAAGGTTGGGCTTGAAAATGAAGATGTAAATGCACCGATTAATTCTTTGGGTGTAGGAAAACAGCAATTAATTGAAATAGCAAAAGCAATGGCAAAGAAGGTTGAGCTATTGATTTTAGATGAACCTACTGCTGCTTTAAATGATGAAGAAAGTAAAAAGTTACTTGATATCATGCTTGATTTAAAGAAACACGGAATCACTTGTATCATAATTTCACATAAATTAAACGAGATCAGCTATGTATCAGATGCTATCACGGTTATCAGAGATGGTAAAACAATAGAAACTTTGGTAAAGGGTGAGGATGATTTTTCCGAAGACAGAATCATTAAGGGCATGGTCGGAAGAGAGCTGACAAATCGTTATCCGGAGCGAAAGAGAGAAGAATGTCCGATCGGTGATGTCATTATGGAAGTCAACCACTGGAACGTATTCCATCCGGACGATGCAGAAAGACAAATGATCAAGGATATATCGATCAATGTAAGAGCAGGAGAAGTAGTAGGTCTGGCAGGACTTATGGGCGCCGGACGTACAGAGTTTGCAATGAGCATCTTTGGAAAAGAGTATGGACAGAAAATATCCGGAGAAATCAAAATGCATGGAAAACCAATCACCATAAAGAATGTCAAGGATGCCATAGATCATAAGATTTCTTATACATCTGAAGACAGAAAGACATATGGTCTGGTTTTGATCGATGATATTAAGCATAATATGACAATGGCTGCCCTACGTACTTATTTTTCTAAAAATGGCGTAGTAAACAGCAATGAAGAGATTGTGAAATCAGAAGAATATAAAAAGAGAATCAATGTCAAAGCAACCTCTATCAATCAGACAGTCGGTTCTTTGTCAGGTGGTAATCAGCAAAAGGTCGTTTTAGCCAAATGGATGCTGACACAGCCGGATGTTTTGATTTTGGATGAACCAACCCGTGGTATAGACGTGGGTGCAAAGTATGAGATTTACTGTGCAATTAATGAGCTTGCTAAATCAGGAAAAGCGGTTATCGTTATTTCCTCAGAAATGCCGGAATTAATCGGAACCTGTGACCGCATTTATGTGATTAACAATGGTGAAATAGCCGGTGAATTATCAAGTGAAGAAGTATCACAGGAAAAGATCATGGGTTGCATCATGGCTCATAACAGAAAGTAGAGGAGGAAATAAAAATGAATACAAAAAAAGCAAAAAATATTGATTTGAAACAGTATGGAATGTTTCTTGCATTGATTGCAATTTTTATTCTGTTTTTTATCTTATCAAAAGGAGCAAATGCAACTCCTGTAAATATTAACAATCTGGTTATGCAAAATGGATATGTTGTAATACTGGCAACAGGTATGTTACTCTGTGTTTTAACAGGAAATGTCGATCTGGGTGTTGGATCCATAGTTGCTCTTTGTGGAGCATCATCCGCGATTTTAGTCGTAGATTTCGGTGCACCTGTATGGGTAGCATTTATTGTAGCTTTGTTGATTGGTGCCGTGTCAGGCGTTTTTGCAGGCTTCTTTATAGCCTACCTTGGAATCCCGCCCTTTGTTGTTACACTCGCAACGATGCTAATGGGTCGAGGCCTTACTTATACCATACTTAAGGCTCAGACCAAAGGTCCTCTCCCGGACAATTATGTCAAAGTTGGAGCGGGATTCCTACCCACTTTAAAGATTACAGTTGGAACAGGAACCATCGATCTGGTAGCAGTAGCAATTGCAGTCATCGCGACAATATTCCTGATCTTAACAGAAATGAAGGATTTTAAAACAAAGAAAAAATATGGATTCCATACAAGTCCATTGTGGCAGCTGGTTCTAAAAAATGCGATCATTCTCTTTATCGTATGGTTCTTCTTTATGAAACTGGCACAGTATAATGGTATTCCGGTAGTATTGGTGATCATGTTTATCCTGGTAGCGATTTATCATTTTATTACAAGCAAGACCGTAGCCGGACGTCAGGTTTACGCACTTGGTGGTAATGCGAAAGCAGCTAGACTTTCTGGTATCAATACGAAAAAAGTATTCTTCTGGGTTTATGCGAATATGGGTATTCTGGCAGCTATTGCAGGTATTGTTCTTTCAGCACGTAATGCATCTGCTACACCAAAAGCAGGTGATGGTTTCGAGCTTGATGCAATTGGCTCCTGTTACATTGGTGGTGCAGCAGCAGCCGGTGGTGTTGGTACGATTGTCGGAGCAGTAGTCGGAGCTTTTATCATGGGTATTCTGAATAACGGAATGTCATTGATCGGATGGACCACAGATGTACAGAAAGTAGTAAAAGGTATTGTATTACTCGGAGCTGTAACATTCGACCTCCTTTCAAAAAGAAAGAAATCATAAAATAATTAGAAATTGCAGGATCAGAAGTTATTATATATAACATTATGAGATGGGGTTAACGTTTCAATATCAGACATTTTGAAACGTTAACCCCATCTATATGCATTCTATTCATAGTTTGTTTTATTCTCATAGCTTGTTTTATTCCCATAGTTTCAATCTTGTTTCCTGCTCTCATTTCTGTTAAGATAAATAATGATATTACAACAAATATAGGATAGTGAAGAAGAGGGTTAATCATGGCTGGAAGTAACAGAAAATATACAACGAAGACAATCATTTACTTGAGAATGGCAGTATCAGCTTATATAGTATACATTGCCTATGATTTAATTGATGCTGTACAAAAGGCACAGGGAAAGAATCAGATCTATATGATCATTGCCACTGCATTTCTGGCAGTTGCCGGAATGACGATACTCATCCTGTCGATAAAAGCGTTGGTTAAAAAGGAGTATTACGAGCAGGATGAAATAGAAGAATTAGAGGCAAAGGAAAAGGCCGAAAAAGAAAAGGCTGAAAAAGAAACAGACGAAAAAGAAACAGACAAGCAGGATGTTAATTAATCTGTGGGATGCTGCAGGAAGCTCTTTTGATCAGCTGGCAAGGAAGGATCATTTGCAGCGGAACAGTTTTTGATGTATGAAGGCGGTTTCCGGTTGCAAGAAAATTCGCAGCGCATGCGCCCATTAATTGAGTCGGAGCATTTACGGTGGTTAAAGGTGGCGTCGAATAAGCAGCAGCATCAATATTGTTAAATCCAACCAGCGAAAGATCAGCCGGCACTTTGATTTTATGCTCGTTTAGTGCTCTCATAGCACCTAGTGCAAGTGAATCACTTGCCGTAAATAATGCAGTTGGAAGTGTCTTACGACCGATTAGCTGATTCATCATTTCATAACCGGATTCAATGGAGTAAGCTGATTCCAGCATATAAGGTTTATATTCGATCTTAAGGCGAGTGCAATAGCGTTCAAAGGTAGCTTTACGCTGTTCAAAATATAGCTGACCGTCATCTATATACTCTAATCCACCGAGATAACCGATCTTCCTATGGCCTAAATGATAAAGATAATCAATCACATCAATGATCGCATGCTCAAAGTCAACGGTAATGGAAGGATGTGAGATCCTTTCAGTCTGCATATCGACCAGTATGTAATTATCTGTTATTTTTTGAAAGCAGGAGAGTTCATTTTGTCCAAATTTTCCGATGCAGATCATCCCATCGATATCATCTAATGAAGAAATATAGTCGGAATCACTTTTAAAGGCACGTCTGACAAGAATATTATTCTCCATACAATATTTTTCAACGCCCATTCTGATAGAAAGGTAATAAGAATCTTCTAACTCCTGAGATGCAGAGTACCATTGCAGGATTCCGAAGGTCTTTTGTTTCTCTGATATGGGACGGACTGTTTTTTTTAGCTTTCTGCCTTCGTATTTAAGCTCTTGAGCAACAGAAAAAACTCTATTTCTGGTAGCATCGGAAACAGATAAGGTTTTATCCTGATTTAAAATACGTGATACAGCTCCGGGAGAAACTCCGGCAATAGAAGCAATCTCTCTGATCGTTGACATACAACACCTCACAGCTGATGGTAAACAAAGTAAACGATGTTTACTATCGATTATTCGAATTTATATTGACTAAATCGATATGAAATGATAATTTTATGATATAGATTTGGTTATAATATTAGTAAACATATCACATTGTTTACTAAATGTCAAGAAATACAACCTTTAAAAATAGCATTAATTGATGGAGAATAACAATGAGAAATTCAAAACAAGTATTAGCAGAACTGGATAGACAGGAATATGACAATCTTTTGCTGGAAGTCTATGTAGATCCCAAAAAGCTAAATTACCAAAGAGAACGCTTTATGGAAGCGATCAGGACCTATGAAGAGATATATGGAGAGGGTGATATCGAGATTTATAGTGCACCGGGCCGTACAGAGGTAGGCGGAAATCATACAGACCACCAAAGAGGAGAGGTGCTTGCTGCAGCAGTTAATTTGGATGTGATAGCAATCGTTGGATATAATAAAGAGGGGTTGATTAAGGTCGTATCGGATGGCTATCATATGAAAGACATTGTGGTTGACGATTATGAAAAACGTCAGGAAGAAGCTAATACCAGTGAGACTTTGATGCGAGGCGTTTTTGCTTTTCTTAAGGATCATGGATACCCGTCAGGAGCATTTCAGGCATATCTGACCAGCGATGTGCTAAATGGCTCAGGCTTATCATCATCAGCCTCTTTTGAAATTGTACTTGGCACGATTGTGTCCGGTCTGTTCTGCGGGATGGAAATCAGTCCGATTTTACTTGCTCAGGCTGGACAATATGCAGAAAATGTGTACTTTGACAAGCTGAGCGGTCTGATGGATCAGACGGCGTCTGCAGTTGGAAGTCTGGTGCATATTAATTTTTATGATAATCATAATCCGGTGATTGATAAGCTGGATGTCGAATTTGAACAATTTAATTATAGTCTGTGTATCGTAGATACGAAAGGATCTCATGCAGATCTGTCAGCAGAGTATTCGGCTATACCCATTGAAATGAAAGAGGTAGCTGCATATTTTCATAAAGAATATCTAGTGGATGTAGATGAAAATGAATTCTATCAGGAAATTCCGAGGATTCGTGAAACTATAGGCGATCGTAGTGTGCTCAGAGCAATTCATTTCTTTGATGATAATCGGCGTGTCAGGGAAGAAGTGGAAGCATTAAGAACGAATAAATTTTCACGTTTTAAGGAATTAATTAAAGAGTCTGGAGAGAGCTCATATTGCTATTTACAAAATGTATATGCAAATATAGATTATCAAAATCAGAGCGTTCCGATGGCACTTGTCTTAACAAATAAGCTGATCAAGGACATGGGAGTCTGCAGGGTTCATGGAGGAGGCTTCGCCGGAACCATACAGGTATTCATTGACGATGATATAGTAGCTTCCTACAAAGAGTATATCGAATACTATTTTGGAAAAGGCTGTTGTCAGGTATTAAAAATACGAAAATATGGTGGAATCCGTATCATTGGATGATCAGAATGGAGGATGAATATGATAGATCAGGATATAGCGGCACTGGTACAATATGGACTTGACTGTGAATTGATCCAAAAGGAAGATCAGATATATACAACGAATCTGATATTAGATCTGTTGCATCTAAGTGATTACAAAGCTGAGACAAATCCGAACGAAACTAAAAGCTTAGAGCAGATTCTATCTGGAATATGTGATTATGCATATGAAAATGGACTGATAGAGGATAATTCCGTTGTTCATAGAGATTTGTTTGATACAAAAGTGATGAACTGTTTGGTTCAAAGACCTAGTGAGGTGATTCGCCAATTCAGGGAAAGATATCATAAGAATCCAAAAGAGGCAACCGATTACTATTATAAATTGTCACAGGATTCTGATTATATACGCAGATATCGCATTGAAAAGGATATCAAATGGCAGGTAGACAGCGATTATGGACAGATCGACATTACCATCAACCTGTCAAAACCGGAAAAAGATCCAAAAGTAATCGCTCTTGCAGGAAAAGCAAAACCATCTGGATATCCAAAATGCTTACTATGTATGGAGAATGAAGGATATGCCGGACGTCTGGATCATCCTGCGCGAGAGAATCATAGAATCATTCCCATCGAAATTTGTGGAGAACCATGGGGATTCCAATATTCTCCTTATGTATATTACAATGAACATTGTATTGTTTTAAATCAAAAGCATGTGCCGATGGTGATTGACAAATCGGTTTTTGAGAAACTGTTTGATTTTGTACGTCAGTTTCCACATTATGTGATCGCAACAAATGCAGATCTGCCTATTGTTGGAGGATCTATTTTAAGCCATGAGCATTTTCAGGGAGGCAATTTTGAATTTGCCATGTCGAGAGCTGCCATAGAGGAGCACTTTACCATCAAAGGCTTTGAAGATGTTGATGCCGGAATTCTGCATTGGCCGTTATCTGTTATCCGTATCAGCTCAAAAGATGAAAAACGTCTTGTAGATGCAGCCGCAAAAATACTGGATACATGGATTGGGTATACAGATGAAGAAGCTTTTATTTTCTCTCATACAAATGAAACCCGCCATAATACGATTACACCGGCAGCACGCATCAAAAACGGTGTGTATGAGCTGGATCTTGCATTACGTAACAACATTACAACACCTGAGCGCCCACTTGGTGTTTACCATCCGCGCCCGGAATATCATCATATCAAAAAAGAAAATATCGGGGCGATTGAGGTCATGGGTCTGGCTATACTGCCTTCCAGATTAAGTGAAGAGCTGCAGCTATTGGCAGAATATATCATAGAAGGTAAGGATATTACCCAGAATGAAAAAGTCAATAAGCATAAAGAATGGGTAGATGAAATCCTTGTATCTTATCCATCGGTTAATCAAGACAACATAATGGGTATCCTAAAAAAAGAAACAGGCATCGTGTTTACAAAAGTGCTTGAGGATGCGGGTGTATTTAAGTGTACGAAAGAGGGAAGAACCTACTTTAGACGATTTATAGAAGCATTAAACTGATCTGTCCGGATGAAGTGGAAGGAATGAGGCAGCAAGAAAAAAAAGGAATGAAGCAGCAGTAAAAAAAAGATTGACTTAACGGTATCAGTTAAGATATAATTATCGTTAGCAAAAGTGTTAGAGATTTTGCGGGAATTTTATGTACATAGGCAATCTAATTGCCCTATTGATAGAGTGAAGAGCTCAAATTTTATAAGTTGGTGACTATACAACCGTGTGCAATAGCACATCACACTTGTGAAAATCAATAAGAGTATTAAAAGTAAATTCTTGCTATATAGACTCTCAAACACTATATTGGATAAAATACGGAGATTCTCCGAATAAATAAAACAATTAGTAAGATTCAAGTGTAGCGGTACGTAGGTGTATACACTTGAATCTTTTTTTCATCTAATAGAAAACACGAAGAGAACGGGAGATGATCAGATGTCGACAAAAATGAAATTATATGGATTTAATAATTTAACAAAATCCCTGAGCTTTAACATATATGATGTTTGTTATGCAAAAACACAGCGAGAGCAAAAGGATTACATAGCATATATTGATGAAGAGTATAGTTCGGAACGTCTGGTTAATATCCTGTGCAAGGTATCTGAGATGATCGGAGCACATGTATTAAGTGTATCCAAACAGGATTATGAGCCACAGGGGGCAAGCGCTACCATTCTTTTGGCAGAGGAACAGACTTATGAATCCCGCATCGGCGGATTGACAGAAGAGATTATGAATCACAATGATTTGACGATGGCTCATCTGGATAAAAGTCATGTGACTGTACATACCTATCCGGAATATCATCCGGAGACATCTATTGCTACCTTTCGCGTAGATATTGATGTTGCCACTTGTGGTGAGATCACCCCGCTATCAACACTGGATTATCTGATCGGCAGCTTTGATTCCGATATCATTACGATGGACTATAAGGTACGTGGTTTTACAAGAGATATTGATGGAAAGAAGCTCTTCATGGATCATCATATGACCTCAATACAGGATTACATTGCGACAGATACATTACAAAAATACGATGCAATCGATGTAAACATGTATCAGTCAAATATCTTTCATACAAAGATGCTGATTAAGGAGATTGATCTCCAAAATTATCTGTTTAAAACAGATGTATATGAAATCACACCAAAGACCCGGCTCTCTATTACGAACAGTCTGCGTCAGGAAATGATAGAAATATTTAGCGGAAGTAATATCTTTTAGTTGTTTGTGACAGGAGGAAGATCATGGAGCTAGATCAGACACAAATGCCGATTTACCGTGCATTAAAGAAATTCAGAAAAGAACGTGTCGTACCATTTGACGTACCGGGACATAAACGTGGGAAAGGAAATCCGAAATTAACTGATTTCCTCGGTGAAAAATGTATGAGCGTAGATGTTAATTCTATGAAACCATTAGATAATCTATGCCATCCGGTTTCTGTAATCAGAGAGGCAGAGGCACTTGCGGCGGATGCATTTGGTGCTGCAAATGCCTTTTTTATCGTAAGTGGAACGACTGGATCTGTACAATCTATGATTTTATCTGTCTGCAAGAGTGGAGATAAAATCATCATGCCGAGAAATGTACATAGGAGTGCAATTAATGCACTGGTACTCAGTGGAGCTGTTCCTGTATATGTAAATCCAGCTGTAAACCAAAGGCTGGGCATTTCTTTAGGCGTAACAGTAAAAGAAATAGAAGAGGCAATTCAGAAAAACCCGGATGCCAAGGCGATTTTAATTAATAACCCGACTTATTACGGGATTTGTTCGGATATTAAGAGAATAACAGAACTTGCACATCAGCATGGTATGAAACTTCTGGCTGATGAAGCTCATGGGACACATTTTTACTTTGATAAGAAGCTTCCAATATCAGCGATGGAGGCAGGTGCTGATATGGCAGCGGTCAGCATGCATAAATCAGGCGGAAGTCTGACACAGAGTTCATTTTTATTGGCAGGCCCCCAGATGAATGCGGATTATGTACGTCAGATCATCAATCTGACCCAGACGACAAGTGGAAGTTATCTATTGTTGTCCAGTCTTGATATTTCCCGCTGCAATCTGGCACTTAACGGAGAAGAAATCTTTGAAAAAGTAAGAAAACTGGCAAAATATGCTCGTTCAGAAATTAACCAGATTGGTGATTATTATGCTTACTGTAAGGAATTAATCGATGGAGAGTCTGTTTTTGATTTTGATGTGACGAAGCTTTCTGTCAATACATTTGAGACAGGACTTGCCGGAATAGAAGTATATGATTTGTTAAGGGACGAATATGACATTCAGATAGAATTTGGTGACATTGGAAACATACTTGCTTATCTTTCTGTAGGTGACAGAATACAAGATATTGAACGTTTGGTAAGTGCATTATCAGAGATCAGACGCAGATTTAAGAAAAATACATCAGGAATGTTTGATCATGAATATATCAATCCGCAGGTAGCGGCGACTCCGCAGATGGCATTTTATGCAGACAAAGAGACATTGCCGATTAACAAAAGTGTCGGCAGGATCAGTGCAGAGTTTGTGATGTGTTATCCTCCTGGTATTCCGATTCTGGCACCAGGCGAATATATCACACCAGATATTATCAATTATATCTGCTATGCAAAGGAAAAGGGCTGTTTTATGACAGGACCGGAAGATATGAAAATCGAACATATTAATGTGATTAAATGATAATCAGGATTAAGGGGTGATTTTATGGAATTATGGTTTACGGAACAACACACTAAGGAAGCAAGTTTTTCAATTAAGGTTGATAAACAGATTTATTCCGGACAAAGTGATTATCAGCGGATAGACATATTTGATTCAAAGGAATTTGGAAGGTTTTTGACTTTGGACGGATATATGATGTTAACAGAGCGGGATGAATTTATTTATCATGAAATGATGGTACATGTGCCTATGGCAGTCCATCCATCAGTAAAGAATGTTTTGGTAATAGGAGCAGGTGATGGAGGAGTGGTCCGTGAGCTGACGCGCTATGAGACCATTGAACATATCGATATGGTAGAAATAGATGAGCTGGTAGTCGAGGTATGTAAAAAATATCTGCCAAAGACAGCCTGTGGTTTGACTGATAAACGAGTTACCATTACATATCAGGATGGACTTAAGTTTATCCGCCATTGTAATCAGGAATATGATTTGATCATTGTTGACTCGACTGATCCGTTTGGACCGGGAGAGGGCTTGTTTACAAAGGAATTTTATGGTAATTGTTTTAAAGCGCTTAAGGATGATGGCATTATCGTCAATCAGCATGAAAGTCCATTTTATAAAGAAGATGCGCTTGCAATGCAAAGAGCACATAAAAGAATTGTAGAGAGTTTCTCAATCAGTAAAGTATATCAGGCACATATTCCAACCTACCCTTCAGGTCACTGGCTTTTTGGTTTTTCTTCAAAGAAATACCATCCTACCAAGGATTTTGATCCTGTCAGATGGAATACGCTTGGGCTTAAAACACAGTATTATAATACAAGATTACATGTAGGAGCTTTTGCTTTGCCTAATTATGTGGAGGAGTTATTAAGAGATGTGGAATAGCAATGTAGAGACCTTTTTAGGCTGTGAGTCAGATTGGGAGGAAGCAACAACAGTTGTGTTTGGAGCACCTTTTGATTCAACGACTTCCTTTCGACCAGGAACAAGATTCGCCAGTCATGTTATGCGTGGTGAATCCTATGGACTAGAAACCTATAGTCCGTATCAGGATCGCGATCTGACAGAGTATCGGATCTTTGACGGAGGTGATATTGAACTTCCTTTCGGAAATGCAAAAAGAGCCTTGGAGCAGATCGAAGAAGCAACCAGAACAATTGTTGCAGCCGGAAAACGTCCGTGTATGATAGGTGGCGAACATCTTGTGACATTAGGTGCATTTAGGGCTGTATATGAGAAATTTCATGACATACGCGTGATCCATTTTGATGCGCATACAGACTTGCGTGAGGAATATCTGGGAGAAGCTTTGTCACATGCCACAGTATTACGCAGAATCTGGGATATTACAGGTGATGGACGTATCTACCAGTTTGGAATACGAAGTGGTGAAAAAGAAGAATTTGAATGGGCAAAACAACATACAAAGCTACAGAAATTTAATCTGAGTGGATTAGAGGATGCGATTAAGGAATGTCAGGGATATCCTGTATATCTTACGATTGATCTGGATGTTTTGGATCCATCTGTATTTCCGGGAACCGGTACTCCTGAGGCAGGAGGAATTTCTTTCCTTGATCTGCTCAAAGGAATTCTGGATATGTCTGCATTAAACATTGTAGGCATGGATATCGTAGAGCTGTCTCCGGGATACGATCAGTCAGGTGTATCGACGGCAACTGCATGTAAAGTACTTC
>JAAYYM010000552.1 GCA_012515365.1 Clostridia bacterium | reverse complement strand
TTCAATTCCGAGTAAATATATCCTGCTTGTCATGACGATTCTTTGTATCGCCATGATGATACTGACATTTACGACTGACGTGATCACAGGACCTATAGAATCAGTGTCCGGATATGTGGTTGTTCCTTTTCAAAATGGAATCAGTGAGATCGGATTATGGCTGACAAGCCGTTCTGATAACATCAAGAAAATGAAAGAGCTTGTTGAGGAGAATGAAGAACTTCATAAACAGGTAGATGAACTTTCTATTGAAATGAATCTGATGCAGCAGGACAAGTATGAACTGAGTAAATTGCGGGAGCTGTATAAGCTTGATGAACAATATGATTCTTATCAAAAAATTGGTGCACGAGTGATCGGTATGGATCCTGGAAACTGGTTCAGTGTATTTCTGATCGATAAGGGAACAAATGATGGCATTGAGATTAATATGAACGTCATTGCCGGAAGCGGGCTGGTTGGAAGGATTGTTGAGGTTGGTCCAAACTGGGCGACTGTAAAATCCATTATCGATGACAGCAGCAATGTGAGTGGTATGGTATTGTCGACATCTGATTCCCTGATTGTAGAGGGAGATTTGGAACTGATGAATGAAGGAATCATACGTTTTGAGCAGCTGGAGGATCCGGATGATCAAGTAGTCGCAGGTGATCAGCTTGTCACATCCAGGATCAGTGATATTTATCTGCCGGGGCTTACGATTGGATATATTACAGAAATCAATAAGGATTCCAATAACCTGACAAAGTCAGGCTACCTGACTCCAACCGTAGACTTTAAGCATTTGGACACCGTTTTGGTGGTATTAGATAAAAAACAGACCGTTGAGTAAGGAAAAGAAGGGAAAGGTACCTGTTACGTCATGTTAAGAAAAATGATTGTTTTTCTAATTGTATTATGTGGTTATCTGCTGCAGTGTTCTGTGTTTCAGAAGATTTCACTGGGCGGCATCGTGCCTAATATCCTGATTATTATTACTTCTTCCTTCGGATTCATGCGAGGAAAAAGAGAAGGTTTGTTTATTGGTTTTTTTGCAGGTGTATTAATTGATATTTTTTATGGAGATATTCTTGGCTTTTATGCACTGATCTATATGGTGATCGGTTATCTGAACGGATTTTTCAGACTTTTGTTCTATCCGGAAGATATTAAACTGCCAATGATTCTGATTTCAGGAAGTGAACTTTTATATTGCTTCTTTTCCTACATATTTTTGTTTCTGTTAAGAAGTAAATTCAATTTCAAATTTTATTTTGTCAATGTGATTCTACCTGAAATTGTATATACGGTACTGGTAACTCTGATCTTTTATAAGATTATTCTCTGGATAAACGAGAAATTGGAAGCACGTGAAAAAAGGAGTGCAAGTAAATTTGGTTAATGACATTAAGGACTTTATAAAAGGAATCATTTTTTCAAGAGTGTTTGTCCTGTTTATGATGTTTATAGTGATGTTTTATCTGCTTGTACAGAAATTATTTGTTCTCCAGATCGTCAATGGAGAATCCTACGTAGATAATTTTGAACTGAAAATCAAAAAAGAGAAAACACTAAAAAGTACAAGAGGAAATATATTCGACCGCAATGGAGAACTGCTGGCATATAATGAGCTGGCATATTCTGTTACGATTGAAGATCTTTTTGAGTCAGAAAAAGAAAAAAATGAAAATTTGAATGATACCATTCTGCGTACCTGCAGACTGATCGAGAAGAACGGTGATAAGGTCATTAATGATTTTAATATCATTTTAGACAACAGCGATCAGTTCAGCTTCTCAGTGGAGGGGTCTTCACTGACTCGTTTCCTGGCAGATGTTTATGGCTACAAGAAAACAACAGAATTAGGCTACAATGAAAAATTAGGCTACGATGAAAGAAATGCAACACCAAATGAAGTAATTGAATATATGGGAAAGAAATTTGGTATAGGTCAGTACCAGAATCCGGAAGACAAGGATTCTTTTGTTGTAGGAGAGGGATATACGAAAGAGGAGCTTTTAAAGGTTTTAACAATTCGATATCTGATGAGTACAAATGGCTATCAGAAATATCTTTCAACAACGATTGCAAAGGATGTCAATGAAAAAACAGTTGCTACCATTATGGAAAATAAGGACACACTGTTAGGTGTCGATATTTCAGAGGATACATTACGAAAATATGTAGACAGTGAATATTTTTCACATGTGCTTGGTTATACAGGAAATGTATCAACAGAAGAGCTTGAAGAACTTGTAAAAGAAGACGATAGTTATACCTTGACAGATATGGTCGGTAAAACAGGCATCGAGCAGGTAGAAGAGCTTGCTCTGCAAGGACAAAAAGGGAAAGAAGTTCTTTATGTAGATAACCTTGGAAAAGTGATCAAAACATCAGAACGAATCGAACCATCTGCCGGAAATGATATTTATCTGACAATT
>JAAYYM010000551.1 GCA_012515365.1 Clostridia bacterium | reverse complement strand
CCAATCTGATGAACAAAAACTAGAATCCCATAAGCCATTAATGTAGTGATTTTATGTTTAATACTCCCTGGCCTTCTATAGTCTTTTATTTGTCCAAGTTTTTTTAAAATATTCGGCAGCATCTGCCGGTAAACATATGTTACATCTTCAACTGTACTTTGTCTTTCTTTCATCTCAGCATCAGCTCCGCCAAAGATGCTTTTACTATTAGGCATAGCAATTTTCTTTTTTCGTTCTTCATATACTACTCTTTTTATCTTACCAGATTTAATATCCTCTTTTATTCGTTCTTCTTTTTCTTTGCGCTCTCTTAATTTTTTCTCTCTATTTTTGCTCATCGTAATTCACCATTTTGAACGCTTTCTCGCCTTTTAAACAAGCTTTGAAGTCTTTTTGAAGTGGATACATAAATATAGCTTTACGAGACAATGCGCATTCTTTTTTTCGATCCATTCGTCCCCGTCCTTTTGTTTCTCCAAGGTATATCCAATTTGAAGCTTTATAACATGTTCCTTTGAAATGTTCCAAATCTACAAAAGTCTCCATCAATACTGGAGCATAGCAATATTCTTTTAACCAATCTTCCTGTATCTGCTGTGCTGCTAATGCTAATGATTTGCTTGCCAAGTTGCGAATATGTATCCATGGAAATATCAAGAATCTACTGTTGTTTACAATCAAATTCAATCGGGACTTCCTATCTTCAATATCCCATCCTAACCATTTATCTCGTTGTTCCAGTGCCCACGATGATGCCGAGAATTGCAAACATCCAAGTTCTGTTTCACCGGATTTGACAAAATACTGTAGTCGGCATCCGAATACATTCTTATCGCCAAGCATGTGATATTGATTAACATATGCACGCCAGCGTTTCATTTCTTGTCCTGGCTGTACCACTGTTAGCCGTATAGGTTCATATTCGTTAACTTGACCTCTAATCTCATCTGTATTGAAATTAATCTCTGGTATGCGTACTTTGCATTTTCTTTGTTTTGAAAGATTAAGGGGTGGGAGATCTATGATTCCTTCCCGCTCCAATTGTTCTAAAAATGCCATACATTGGTCTCTTTTTGGTCTACCGGAAGGTAGATTCCAATCCAAGAGTTCACATACCGTTCCTACAAACTCATGTCTGGGCAATCCAGAGTATGTTTTCCTTGCCCATTTGATCATTTCTATATCCTTAAAACTGAACGTTTTACCGGAAAACACCCTGATAGTATTATCCATGACTTGGTTCACCTACCTTTCCAAGTCTAGCATAACATATTCGCATCCGGTCCGTCCAGCCCTATTTTGCGAAAAAAAATTTTTTAGGCATCTTATTTCCCTTGTCATTACTGAATCTTTTTTTTATGCTTCAGCTCTGGTAGTTTACATAGGCTGAGAATAGACGGACTATTTGATATAAAATTATGCGACAATATATACTCTGAAATATCTGTTTTAGGAAATGCCATATATTTCGTAGAGTATGGAACCGATGATCTGTTCAGAGTTTATTCCGAT
>JAAYYM010000069.1 GCA_012515365.1 Clostridia bacterium | reverse complement strand
TGAGATTGCTGACATGGGGAAGATCATCATGGTCATCACGCATGCACCTGACCGTGTGGCAGAGCTGTTTGATAAGGTCATTGTCTTGTCTAAAAGCAACAAGGATGATGTCGGACATCTTGTATTTCATGGATCGATACCAGATGCATTTGCATTCTTTGAGACACGTTCACTAGAAGAGATCGTTAAGCGTATTAATAACTTTAATGAAGGTGGCGAAGGAAGAGCGGACGAATTTATTACGAAGTGGGAGAAGCAGAATGAGCGATGAATATAAGACTTCCAAAGAGAATACGACCAAACATATTTCTCGTTTTGAACAGATGGGAATTTATACAAAAAAGTGTTTTCGCATTTTTAAATATGAAAAGGGATATAAAGTATTTTTCAGTGTTGCTTTGATCATGCTTCTGATCTGCAGCGTGACTGGAGAAGAGATGTTTGCAGAAGCAGATGCGACCAGAAATGGCAGCTTCGCGGTGATGAGTGCCTGTATCTGGATCGGTATCTTTAATTCGATCCGTTCCATCTGTAAAGAGAGGGAGATTCTGAAACGTGAACACAGGACCGGACTTCACATTTCGGCTTATGTCATGGCACATGGAGTGTATGAAGGTGTTTTGTGTCTGCTTGAGGCAGCGATCGTACTGCTTTTTATCTGGGGATTTAACATGAGTAATTTCCCAAAGGAGGGGGTTGTATTTCTTTCGTTTTTGGATTTCTATATTACGTTCTTTCTGATTATTTTCAGCTCTGATGCATTAGGAATTGCTATTTCTTCTCTTGTTAAAAATGAGAACTCTGCTATGACGGTGATGCCCTTTGCATTGATCATTCAGCTGGTTATGTCAGGCACTATTTTTGAACTTAAAGGAATCACAAAGACGATTTCTCTGTTTACGACAAGCAGATGGGGGATCGCAGCTATATGTGCCGGAGCACGAATCAACGATCTGGGCTGGTTCTATTATAATGAGGAGTATGATTCGACACTTGCTAATATGACGACTCTATGGCTGTATCTTGCTATTTTTGTAATTGTATTTCTATTGATCGCAATCCTGAGTCTGGAGTGGATCGATCATGATAAACGCTAAGATAGAATGATGAATCAGATATTTATTATGTTGAAGGGAGACAGGAATGCTATGAATTATACGTATCAGACGAAAGGAACTTGTTCTAAACAAATTGAGTTTGAGATTGAAAATGGTGTCATTTATAATGTCAGATTTATCGGTGGAGGCTGCAATGGAAATCAAAAGGCGGTATCAGCACTGGTAGATGGGCTGACAGTAGAGCAGATTGAGGAAAAATGCAGCGGAATCATTTGTGGTTCCAAGCAGACTTCGTGCGCGAATCAGCTGGCACATGCTGTCCGCGAGGCTTATAACCGGATTTAGAAATGCCAGACATTCATCTTAAGTTTATTTTCTGCATATTTGAGAAATACTATGAAATGAAAATGAAACTTGGTACGGAGGAATCATGGATGAATGTCGAACAACTGGAATTAATGGCACAGATTGAATGTGCAAACAAGGAAACAGGGCATGTTGAGTGTCAACTTGTGATGCAGTGCGCGCCTACCTTGTCACTTCTGAAAATATCAAATTTGATGATTGCATCAAAGGAAGAATATCATCTGTTATGTGAGTGCCTTAAGAATTTGCAGCTTCATCATCAATGTCTGGTCTGGGATGATACAAATGTGATTTTACTTGTATATAGAGAAGATGCGTTGATCAGCTACTTACAGGAAAACCCAAATAGAAGGTTTCTTGCGGAATGCGGTTATCCAATGTCGGAAAATAGCATACATCAAATTAACACACATCAAAACAACACATATCATAACATATTTCAAAATAACATACGTTACGAAGAAAAAAGGATGCTTGCCTCTGATTTATGTATCTT
>JAAYYM010000550.1 GCA_012515365.1 Clostridia bacterium | reverse complement strand
TTAGCTGGCTGCGCTTTTCTAGCACGATTAGCTGGATATAGCAATATTATATCCCACTCTCATGAAATAGTGAGTCACTATGGAATTTTGCCTAAATTGTTAATAAATTTGTGTGTCCTATCTTCTCACAGAGTCGTTTGTGTTTCTGATGCCGTCAAAAATGATATGCTCTCATCATTGATAATAAAGCAGAAACATAAATTTATTGTTGTTCATAACGGCATTGAATCTCAGAAGTATATCCCAATTGAAAAAAGCTCTAAATTTCAAATTTTGTTACTTGGAAGAATTATGCATGAAAAGGGACAATGGTTTTTATTAGATTCATTGAAAAAAATGTCAGATCAAATACTCAATCAAATTTCTGTAAAAATAGTGGGATCCCCACCACCTTATAGAAACCACCTATTGAATGAGTTAGAAAGTTATATACACCAATTAAAAATGGATAACATTGTTGAAATTGCCCATTTTTTAAAAAATCCCGCCGAAATAATTCAAATGTCTCATATATGTGTTGTACCATCAATTATGCCAGACCCATTCCCAACAACTGTATTAGAGGCAATGGCTTTTGGAAGAGCAGTAATTGCAACAAATAACGGTGGAGCAAAAGAAATTATTAAGCACGGAGAGACTGGTTTTTTAGTTAGGCCAAACGACACCGAAGGTTTAGCAATGATCATTAATGCATTAGTAAGTGATGTTGGTTTAATTGAGCGAATCGGGAAGAAAGCATTTTCTTTCTTTAATGATTATTTAACCGTTGAGATGTTTGAAAAAAGATTTATGAGGGTTATTTCTTGTGAGTAACATCGCAATTATCGGCACAGCCGGGCTCCCTGCAAAGTATGGTGGTTTTGAGACTCTTGCAGAATATCTCACAAAAGAGCTAAATCAAAGGCATTTGTTCATGGTGTACTGCAGCAGTAACATGTATTCTAGAAAATTATCTCAATACAACGGTTCAAATCTTAAATACATTCCATTGAATGCAAATGGTGCACAGAGTATTCTGTACGACATAGTTTCTATGATTCACGCATTGTTCTTTGCTGATGTAATTTTAATTCTGGGTGTTTCCGGTTGTATTTTTCTTCCAGTACTCAGATTGCTATTTCGCAAGAAAATAATTGTCAATATTGATGGCCTTGAGTGGCAACGGGATAAATGGAGCAGGTTCGGAAAGAGTTTTCTTAAATTATCGGAAGTAATGGCTGTACAGTTTGCAACAGATGTGGTAACAGATAATAAAAAAATTAAAGATTATGTGAAACAAGAATACAATATTGAGAGCACGTTAATCCCTTATGGTGCAGATCATGTAAATCATGAAACTATAACAGAAAAAATATATGAACAATATCCGTTTCTAAAGGCCCCCTATATTTTCAAGGTTTGTCGCATAGAGCCAGAAAACAATATTTCAATGATTTTAGAAGCTTTTGCAGAGTTATCTAAAACACTGGTGATTGTCGGCAACTGGAAAAATAGCGAATACGGTATTACCCTTAAAGAGAAATATGATAAATTTACTCATATTCATTTATTGGATCCAATTTATAACCAGAAAATACTCAACCAAATACGCAGCAATTGTACTTTATATGTCCACGGCCATAGCGCAGGAGGAACAAATCCCTCCCTGGTAGAAGCAATGTATCTTGGCCTGCCTATTGTTGCTTATTCTGCAGGGTATAACATAGAAACTACATTCAACAGTGCTGTATATTTTAGTAACAAAGAAGAATTAATTGATGTGGTGATAAATATTTCTGAGGACACTTTAATTGATATAGGAAATAAGATGAAAATGCTTGCTCAGGAACATTATCGTTGGAGTATTATTGCAGCACAGT
>JAAYYM010000549.1 GCA_012515365.1 Clostridia bacterium | reverse complement strand
GTCATTTTGGTCTTGGCTTTTATTCTGCATTTATGGTTGCAGATGAAGTGCATATTGATACACTCTCTTATAAAGAAGGTGCCACACCTGTACATTGGGAATGTGACGGCGGTACTGAATTTACGATGGAAGATGGCGATAAAACAGAAGTAGGTACAGTCATTACTTTATTTTTAAATGAAGATTGCCTGAAATACTGTAATGAGTATGAAGCAAGAAGTGTAATTCAGAAATACTGTTCTTTCATGCCGACAGAGATTTATCTGTTGAAAGAAGATACAAAGGAAACTCAGACAATCCTTGCATCTGAAAAGCTTGATACAGATGTAGTTGTGGAAGAAATTGCAAAAGAAAAGGACGAAGATGAACAGAAACTGAAAATTGTTAAACGTCCTGAATTAATGAATGATACGCAGCCACTTTGGGCAAAACGTCCAAATGATTGTACAAAGGAAGAATATTTGGAATTCTATCGTAAAGTATTCCGTGATTATAAGGAACCTTTATTCTGGATTCATTTAAATATGGATTATCCGTTTAACTTAAAGGGTATATTATATTTCCCTAAGATTAACATGGAATATGAATCTATTGAAGGTAAGATTAAATTGTACAATAATCAGGTGTTTATTGCGGACAATATCAAAGAAGTAATTCCGGAGTTCCTGTTATTGTTAAAAGGTGTAATCGATTGTCGGATTTACCGCTTAATGTATCCAGAAGTGCTCTTCAGAACGATGGTTTTGTAAAGAAAATCAGCGATTATATTACAAAGAAAGTTGCTGACAAGCTTTCCGGTATGTGCAAGACAGATAAGGAAGAATACGATAAATACTGGGATGATATCAGCCCGTTTATCAAGTTTGGCTCTTAAAGGATGATAAGTTCTGTGAAAAGATGACAGATTATATTCTGTTTAAGAACTTAGACGGTAAATATCTGACATTGCCGGAATGTCTTGAAGTAAACAAAATTGATGTAGAAGAAGAATCAGCAGTAGATGAAAACGGTGAAAAGGTAGAGGCTGAAATTGTAGAAGATGCTGACAAGGCAGATGATGCGGAAGAAAAGAAAGAAAAAGTCATCTATTATGTAACAGATGAACAGCAGCAGAGCCAGTATATTAATATGTTTAAGGCAGCAAAGATGGATGCTGTGATTCTGACACACAACATCGACCAGCCGTTTGTACAGCAGCTTGAAAGCAAAAACGAAGGTATTACGTTTAAACGTATTGATGCTGATTTGACAGACGATTTGAAATCCAAAACGTCTAAAAAGGCAGAAAAAGAATTTACTGCAGCAGCAGAAAAGATTGCTGATGTGATGAAGAAGGCTTTAAAGAAAGAAGCTTTTGCAGTAAAAATCGAAAAACTGAAAAATAAAAAGATTTCTTCTATGTTGACAGTATCCGAAGAAACACGCAGAATGCAGGATATGATGAAAATGTATGCCATGAACGGTATGGATATGGGTATGTTTGGCGGCGAAGGAGAAACACTTGTATTAAATGCAAATCATCCACTGGTACAGTATGTCATGAATCATGAAGAAGATGAAAATACAGGTATGATTTGTGAGCAGTTATATGACCTTGCAAGATTACAAAATGCTCCGCTGAGTGGCGATGCGATGGCAAAATTTGTAGAAAGAAGCAACAATATTATGATGCTTCTGGCGAAGGATGAATAATTGATTGAAGGATTTACAATAATAAGATCGTAACGTAAATGCAGACTCCGCATATACTATAAAAAAGTATGTGCGGAGTTTTTTTATGGATATAAACCAGATGGGAATACCCCGTGATGAGAATGAACAAAATAGAGAGAATCCCATAAGAAATGGGAATGTACTGATAAGAAATGCCGGACCAAGTACGGACAATACGGATAGAGGCAGTTTACAGATTGATGTAACTTCTTCTATAGGATTGATTCCGGTAGATGATGCAAGAGTAGATATATATGAAGAACTTCCTGATGGTTCCAGAAGAATG
>JAAYYM010000068.1 GCA_012515365.1 Clostridia bacterium | reverse complement strand
GCTACCATAATACCGTCTGAATGCTTCAAGATTTCATCAAAGTTATCAATGCCTTCTACATTTTCAATTTTAGAAATCAAACGAATATCTTGACCTCCGTAATAGTCTACAAATTTGCGGAGTTCCATAATATCCTCTTTGCAGCGTACAAATGATGCTGCAATAAATTCAACGCCCTGTTCTACACCAAACTTCACATCTGCTTTATCTGCCTCAGACATATAGGGCATATTCAAATGTACACACGGAACATTAATTCCCTTGTGGTTGTTAACATCACCACCAACAATTACTTCACAGACTATATCCGTATCAGTTGTACTCTTAACAAGCAGATTGATACTTCCGTCATCAATCAATATTGTGTTGCCTGCTTCCACTTCTTTCGGTAATTCCTGATAGGTAATGGAAACAATCTGATTGGTTCCCTCAACCTCTCTTGTGGTTAAAGTGAATTCACTGCCTTCTTCCAATACTACTTTACCTTCTGCAAAATCTTTGGTTCTGATTTCCGGTCCTTTTGTATCCAGCAAAATTGCAAGTGAGACATTCATCTCATCTCTTAACCGCTTAATCAAATCTATATTTTCCTTATGATACTCATGTGTACCATGTGAAAAATTCAGACGGGCAACATTCATACCCTTCTCTATCATCTGTCGTAAAACTTCTTCCTTTTGACTCGCCGGTCCAAGCGTACATACAATCTTTGTTTTCTTCATCCTTGTTCTCCTTCAACCAAATACATATAGGGGCTTCGCCCTCACGTATTCTATCATAACATAAGATGAAAATTTTGTCTTTTTCAATTTCTTAACAGGGTCTTAGCCGATTTTTCATTGATAATTTATTTTTGTTTTAGATTCCGTACACGATTTCGTCACATTTATCTTTTATACTTTTAACTATCAAATGAAGTTAACCGCGAGTACGCACGAACAGGATGCGCATGACTTACATAAGGCGTATTTGCCCCGTTAGCTTCGACAAACAATTATTTCCCTTCATATAGATTTTTCTCCTTCAGGGAGCCGGAGTCGCCGGCTCCTTTAACGTTTACTCTAAATCTATTTTCACTGCCTGCTGTATCAATAATTGTTTAATCTTTCTGAAACTTTCCCTCGGGATTGGCAGAATGGTACCATCCGTTAAGAATAGTTTATAATTTCTTGCTACCTCTACATACCTTGCATTGACCAGATGATGTCTGTGTGTACGAACAAATCCTTCTCCCAAATCCTGTTCTAAATGTTTGAGTCTTCTGAACATTGTAATCGTCTGTCCGTCACTCAGATAAGCAACCGTCTGGTGTGCCACTGCTTCAAAGCGAACAATCTTAGAACGAGATATGTAATGTACGGACTGCTTAATATCACGCAGTGCCACTCTCTCTGCCGTCTGCGCATAATTCATTAATTCTTCCAGTTTATTAATGCTCAAATGAGACGCATCAATTGGTGCCTCTTTCGTCTCCAAACCAATTGAAATATGTAAATGAAGACCGTACCAGCCTTCCTTCGCAACGCCTTCTTTTTGCAGGTCTTTTTCCTTGATGTATTTCCAGATGACTGTAATCCTCTGATTCACACGCTCCAGCATTTGATTCGGATAGCAAACCAGGAGTGCGCTATCCAGCATTGTGTAACAGCAACCTGTCGCTAACAGATATGATTTGCACATAATACTCTCTATATCATAACGAATCCCCGAGTTGTTTCTATTGGCCAAATTTTGACGTATCGCATCTGCACCCACAATAATCTGTCCTTTTCCGACCGATAGCAAAACTGTCTGCGGATGAATATACGTATGCAGTAGCGTTGCATCTCCCATATAATATTGTGTCACTGCATCTATGGTGATTTTTTCTGTGTCTTTGTAAGTTCCTGTCATGGCCATACCCTTCCTTATCAGTGTTCTCATTAATCAGTACTATATTTCCAAAGAATCCTTATTTAATAAAAATTCATACAATCCCAAATGAACAATACCATATTCATCTATCCATGATTTCATCATTGTTTTCACAATAATTATTTTCTTTAAAAAATCTTTTGTACTTTTCAATGGTCTGAGTTCTATTTCCATCTTAGAAGCATCACTGACATTAAGTGCTGACTGAATATAATATTTTTTGGGACCTTTGTTTACAACGAAGTCAATCTCACATTGTTTTTTTCTCTTGGTTCCTTCTATGGCGTCGACAATTTCCACTACACCCACATCAACCGAACACTCGCGGCACAAGAGTTCATTATAAATAATGTTTTCCATAATATGAGTCTCTTCTAATTGTCTAAAATTAAGTCTTGCATTTCGAAGTCCTATATCCGTGCAATAATACTTTGAAGGATATTCAAAATACTTTTTCCCTTTTACGTCATAGCGTTTGGCATTAGAGAATAAAAAAGATTCCGATAAATAATTTAGATAATTGGCAATCGTATTACCGGAAACCTTAATGCCTTTAACAGTTTGAATCGTATACTGTACTTCATCAATTAAAATATAGTACATTTCATTATTTACTATTTGGGAACGAATATATTTAGAAAGTTCCTCTGGATTCCGATACTTCACATAAGTATCATCATCAAGTGCTATGGAAATGATTTGCTCTTCTTTAACACCATTTTCGATTAAATAATCATAATATAAACGAAACAACAGATAACTTTTCCCACATCTCCTAATACCTGTGATGACTTTTATTAAGCCATTTTCTTTTTTATCAATCGGCGGTTGTGTTATCTTTTATAAACACATAGTCATATAAACCGGTATATGCAAGATTCCGTCCTCATTCTTAAAGTCTTTCGTGTATATAATGAATTTATCACCTATCTTAGAAGAATACCTTGTAATGAACTTGTCTAAAGAAGCATGTTTCTTATAGAGGGAAGATTTCACTTCAATGGGGCAGATTTTGCGATTTCTTCGTATCAGGAAATCTATTTCCATGCGATTCATGGCATCCTGATTATCGCTTCTGGAATAAAAAAACAGTTTATTGCCATTAGCCCGTAACATTTGTGCAACCACATTCTCAAAGAACATCCCTTCATTTAATTCTAATCTGTCGAAGAGAATCGCCTTGTACACCTCTTCCTCCGTAAGTTCTTGATCCGAAAATGCATGGCTGAACAACAGACCGGTATCTGCCATATAACATTTGAGAGTCAGGCGGTCTGCATTGAGTCCAAGTCCTACATTAGGATCCATGTTATTAAAACAAGTGTTGATGACCTCTGCCTCATCCAACCACATGAATGCATCCTCATAATCTCGAAACCTTGCCTCTTTTTCTATGGATGCCAATTTATATTTCTTTTCATGTCGCGATAGTTGTGCCGGAATTCCGTCAAAAATCGCAAGTACTTTACTCTCATACCCACCCGCAAACTTAGAGACATCATTTCGATATAGGGACAAAATGTTTCGTTTCACCCTGTCTGTTCGTTCAAAATCCTTTGTCTCTATATATTCCAGTACCGCTTGTGGCATTCCGCCAACAAGCATATATTGTCTAAACACATTCATTGTCTTACGATGAATGGCCTCTCCCAGAGGTTCTCTCCTTTCAAAACAGTTCGCAATATATCCGGCAGTTATTTCATCACCCATTGCCCATAGAAATTCTTCAAAATCCAATGGTTGCATCATGATATGCCTTTCTTCGGACGGCAGCACAATATTGCGAATATTTCTTTTCAGAGAAATCAAAGAACCCGTCTCAATATAATCATATCTTCCGTCTGCAACAAGGTATTTGATTAACTGTCGTGCTTTTGGATACATTTGAATTTCATCGAAAACAATCAGACTCTCTCTCTTATACAATTTCTTGCCTTTTAATACAGCCAGTTTAGTGAAAAATAAATCCAAGTCAGAAAACTCATATTCAAACAAATCAATGACTTCCTTTTCTACATTAGCAAAATCAATCATCAAACAGGACTGATACTCACGCGCTCCAAATTGTTCAACAATAAAACTCTTGCCGACTCGACGCGCCCCCTCTATCAGCAACGCTGTTTTTCCGGCATCAGATTCCTTCCAGTCTTTCATTTTTTGATATATCTTTCTCCTCAATTCCATAGGATACCTCCACTTGTATCATCTATATTATCGCCCATCTGTACACTTTTATCCATATATGCACGTTTTTGACCTTTCTGTATGTTTACATATTACACCTTTTC
>JAAYYM010000067.1 GCA_012515365.1 Clostridia bacterium | reverse complement strand
CTTTTCATTTTTCTATGATCTCACCGATCAGGTCATACTCCAGCGCACCTGTCACACGTACCTTTACAAAATCGCCGCTCATAAGCTCTTCATCCGTATTAATAAACAGATAACCGTCCACATTTGGAGCATCCATATATGTACGGGTCACATAAGCATTTTCATCTACTACTTTGCCTTCAATAAATGCGTATAATTCCTGACCGATACGTTCCTCTGCTTTTTGAAAAGCAATCTCCTGTTGTAATTCCATCAGCTCTGCCTGTCGATCTTTCTTTAATTCTTCTTCGATCTGGTCAGGCCATGTAGCAGCAACCGTATCCTCCTCCATGGAATATGTAAATACTCCAAGTCTGTCAAATTCCATATCATCTATAAAATCCATTAAAAGGGCATGATCTTCCTCTGTCTCCCCTGGAAATCCTGTGATTAAGGTTGTACGCAGACAAATATCCGGTATTTCAGCTCGCAGTTTACCGATCAGCTTACGTAAACTTTCTTGGTTCGTCCTTCGTCCCATTCGTTTTAAGATTT
This sequence comes from Clostridia bacterium, assembly GCA_012515365.1. The sequence continues at coordinate 1,104 of JAAYYM010000067.1, read as the reverse complement.
GATCAGATGCATGCTGAATCGGCAGATCCAGATAGTGACACAACTTCTTTTCTTCTTTCATCAATAAGATCAAATCATCATCTATTTCTTCCGGATAACAATACAGCAAACGAATCCAGTAAAGGCCATCAATTTTTGCAAGCTCTCGTATCAGACCGGTCAGGCTCTTTTTGCCATACAGATCTTTTCCGTATACAGTCGTTTCCTGTGCAATCAGTATCAATTCTTTTACACCGTCCGCCACGAGTCCCTGTGCTTCTTTTACAAGCCTCTCGATCGGTACACTGCGGTATTTTCCTCTCAGACTCGGAATAATACAGTAGGTACATCGTTTGTCACAGCCCTCTGCTATTTTCAAATATGCATAATGACCACCTGTTGTCAACATTCGCTTTGTTTCAGTAAGAGCAAGGGTATCTATCGATGCAAACTGCTCTCCATGACCATTTTTAAGTACCTGCTCAATTGCTTCATTAATCTTATCATAAGCAGTTGTTCCGACTATGGCATCCACCTCAGGGATTTCTTCTGTGATTTCCTTTTGGTAACGCTGCGCCAGACAGCCGGTTACAATCAAAGCTTTACAGCATCCGATCTCAGAATTCTTATACTCAGCCATCTCTAAAATTGTCTGAATGCTCTCTTCCTTTGCATCATTAATAAAGCAGCACGTATTAATAATAATTACGTCTGCTTCACTCTCGTCCTCTGTAAACTCGTATCCCTGGTCATGCAGTAAGCCTGTCATGACCTCCGAATCCACTAAATTTTTATCACACCCTAATGATATGAATATGATTTTCATTATTATGACTCATCCTCGTCATCTCCGACAATTTTGATCATGCCGGTGTTCAGCTCTTCAATAGCTACTGATAATGGCTTCTTTCCATTAGAATTCACCAATGTTCTGGAACCATCAATGATCTGTCTTGCTCGTTTACTTGTTGCAAGTACAATCGAATATCTGCTGTTTACTACAGGATGTTCTCCTTCTTCAACCTCACTGTTTACTACCTTCATTAAGTCTGTGTAAGACGGATGTAACATATTTTTTTCCTCCTATTTTAAGAATTCTTTGAATTCTTCTTTCACTTTTTCAAT
>JAAYYM010000548.1 GCA_012515365.1 Clostridia bacterium | reverse complement strand
TTTATACTAAATCTTCGTATGATGAAAGAGAACTCAAAGGATATTAAAAATGCATATGTGATGAAGCAATTCGAAGCTGCGGATCAATTAATAGAGCAGCTTCCGTACAAACTTACGAATGCACAGCTTAAGACTTATGAAGAAATCAAATCTGACCTATCATCTGATAGAGTTATGAACCGACTGATACAAGGCGATGTAGGAAGTGGAAAAACAATCGTAGGCTTCTTAGCATGTCTGACTGCCTGTCAAAATGGGCATCAGTCGGCATTTATGGCTCCAACAGAGGTACTTGCTGCACAACATTATGAGACTTTTGCCGAAATGATTAGACAGTATGAACTTCCTGTTCATGTTGCATTATTAACAGGTTCGACACCTGCAAAAGAAAAGAAATTAATTTACGAAATGCTGGATAGTGGTGAAGTAAATCTGGTCGTTGGTACCCATGCATTAATTCAGGATAAAGTTTCATTTCGCGACCTTGCTTTAGTGATTACGGATGAACAACATCGTTTTGGTGTCAAACAAAGAGAACGTCTGACAACAAAATCAGACCATATCGCACATACAATTGTTATGAGTGCGACTCCGATCCCCAGAACATTAGGAATTATCATGTATGGTGATCTTGATATTTCTGTTATGAACGAGCTTCCGGCATCAAGACTTCCAATTAAAAACTGTGTAGTGGGAACTGATTATAGAAAAAAGGCATATGATTTTATGCAAAAAGAAATCGAGCAGGGGCATCAGGTTTATGTCATTTGTCCGATGGTAGAAGAGAACGAAGAAATAGAAGCAGAGGATGTCATCAATTATACAAAAAAACTGAAAGCATATTTTCCGGATTCGGTCAAAATTGATTATTTACATGGAAAAATGAAGCCATCACAAAAACTGACTGTTATGAATGATTTTTTAGAAAATCGTCTTCATATTCTAGTATCTACTACGGTTGTGGAAGTAGGGGTAAATGTACCGAATGCAACTGTAATGCTGATTGAAAATGCAGAGCGTTTTGGTCTTGCACAGCTTCATCAGTTAAGAGGGCGCATCGGACGTGGCGCGCATCAATCTTATTGTATTTTCTTAAGTGGATCTGACAGAAAAGAAAAACTAGAGCGTCTTAACATATTAAGTCGTTCAAATGATGGATTCTATATTGCCGAAGAAGACTTAAAAACAAGAGGTCCCGGTGATTTTTTTGGAATCAGGCAAAGTGGACTGATGCAGTTTCAGCTGGCAGATATTTTCACAGATGTTTCTGTTTTACAACAGGCATGTGATGCTGTTTCTGAACTGCTAATGGATGATCCACAGCTTTCTAAAAAGCAAAACCAAAATCTTTTAGAAAAACTAAAGGCATTTCAATCTTCACAATGTAATATCATACCATTATAAGCATCATCTGTCGGTTGTGCTTACATATAATTTTGTTTACATTACCAAAATAAAATGATATTATTATAAAGACGCGTTTTGTAATGAAACAGTAGTTTTTTGAGAAAATGGCGAATATGATGGAAATGTATAAAATACGGAGGAATATAGATTGAGTAAGATAGCGATTGTTACAGATACAAATAGTGGGATCACTATCGACCAGGCAAAAGAAATGGGTATTCATTTGATTGCAATGCCTTTTATGATAAATAAAGAAGAGTTTTATGAAGGAATTAATTTATCTAAAAGCGAATTCTATCAACGTTTGGAAGATAGTGCAGATATTAAAACATCACAACCATCCCCTGAGGATACAATGAATTTGTGGGATGAGTTATTAAAAGAACATGAGAGTGTTGTATACATTCCGATGTCCAGCGGATTAAGCAGTTCCTGCCACAATGCGGTTATGCTTGCAAATGAATATGAAGGAAAAGTGTTTGTTGTAGATAATCAAAGAATTTCTGTTACACAGCTTCATTCTGTATTAGATGCCCTTAAGATGCGTGAACAGGGACTTAATGCAAAAGATATCAAACAAAAGCTGGAGGATACTAAATTTGAATCCAGCATTTATATCACACTGGATACTTTGTATTATTTAAAAAAAGGCGGAAGAATTACGCCAGCAGCAGCAGCAATCGGAACAGTCCTTAAGTTAAAACCGGTACTTCAGATCCAAGGTGAAAAACTGGATGCGTTTGCAAAGGCAAGAACAATGACTCAGGCAAAATCTTTGATGATCAATGCAATTAAAAACGACATCGAAAAACGTTTTGGTGGATTAGAACAAAAGAAGATCTGGCTTGCGATTGCCCATACAGAAAATGAAGAAGCAGCTCAGGTGTTAAAAGAAGAGTTGTCTAAAGAAATACCGGATTGCGAAATTTATGTCGATCATCTTCCACTTAGCATTGCGTGTCATATAGGCCCGGGGTCTTTAGCAATTGCATGCTGTAAAGAAGTTGTTTAGTATCGTTTTCATAATTGATCCATACAGATGACAAAAAGTTTACATGATATTGTATGTAAACTTTTTTGTTTATACCACTTTTTGTGTTTTTATTTGAAATTATGTGTCGTTCATGATATGATATTCACAGTAATTTTAAAAGGGGATGTGAAGGTATAATATGTCTAAAGGGGCAACAAATTCAACTTATGATGCTGCAAGTATTACTGTTTTGGAGGGACTTGAAGCAGTCAGAAAACGTCCGGGTATGTATATCGGAAGTGTTTCAACAAAAGGACTTAATCATCTGATTTATGAAATCGTAGATAACTCTGTCGATGAACATCTTGCCGGATACTGCGATCAGATATGGGTCACGCTGGAAAAAGACGGCTCAGCTTCTGTTTCTGATAATGGAAGAGGAATACCGGTCGGAATGCATGAAAAAGGTATTAGTGCAGAGCGTCTGGTGTTTACGACTTTACATGCCGGCGGAAAATTTGATGATTCAGTATATAAAACGAGTGGTGGTCTGCACGGTGTAGGCTCCTCTGTAGTGAATGCATTATCAGAATATCTTGATATTGAAGTCATGAGAGATGGCTACATATATCACGACCGATATACGAGAGGGATTCCGGATCTTGAACTAATAGACGGTCTGCTCCCTGTAATCGGCAAAACAAAAGAAACCGGTACAAAAATTCGTTTTCTTCCGGATAATGAGATTTTTGAGAAGACAAGATTCAAAGAAGAAGATATCAAAAGCCGGTTGCATGAAACAGCTTATCTGAATCCACAGCTTACGATACATTTTACTGATAACCGACAGGATGAACCTGAAAGAATCGATTTTCATGAAGAGAAGGGGATTGTCGGCTTTGTTTCTGATATGAATCAAAATAAAGAAACTCTTCATGATGTGATTTATTTTAAAGGGGAAGCAGATAACATCACCGTAGAAATTGCCTTTCAATATGTAAATGAGTTTCATGAAAATGTGCTTGGTTTTTGCAACAATATTTATAATGCCGAGGGTGGAACACACCTGACCGGATTTAAAACCATGTTTACCAATGTGATGAATAACTATGCACGTGAGCTCAATATTTTAAAAGAAAAAGATGTGAATTTTACAGGTGCGGATATTCGTAACGGAATGACGGCCGTCATATCTATCAAACATCCTTCACCTAGATTTGAAGGTCAGACAAAAACAAAGCTTGATAACCAGGATGCAACCCGAGCTGTTTCAAAAGTAACCGGCGACGAAATAGTACTGTTTTTTGATCGTAATCTGGAAACCTTAAAAACAGTTCTCAGCTGTGCTGAAAAAGCTGCTAAAATTAGAAAAACTGAAGAAAAAGCAAAAACAAACATGCTTACTAAGCAGCGTTTTTCTTTTGATTCTAATGGAAAGCTTGCAAACTGTGAAAGCAAAGATTATGAAAAATGTGAAATCTTTATTGTAGAGGGTGATTCCGCCGGTGGTTCAGCAAAAACGGCTCGTAATAGAAATTATCAGGCCATTCTTCCTATTAGAGGTAAGATATTAAATGTTGAAAAAGCCAGTATTGATAAGGTGCTTGCCAATGCGGAAATCAAGACCATGATTAATGCATTTGGCTGTGGCTTTTCAGAGGGCTATGGCAATGATTTTGATATTTCAAAGCTTCGCTACCATAAGATTATTATTATGGCTGATGCCGATGTCGACGGTGCGCATATCTGTACCTTGCTGCTGACTTTATTTTACCGTTTTATGCCTGAGCTAATTTATGAAGGACATGTTTACATTGCAATGCCTCCTTTATATAAAGCAATGCCAAAACGAGGAGAAGAAGAGTATCTGTATGATGATAAAGCATTGATGAAATATCGTAAAACACATAAGGATTTTACGCTGCAGCGTTATAAAGGTCTTGGTGAAATGGACGCGGATCAATTATGGGAGACAACCCTAAATCCGGATACCAGAATATTAAAGCAGGTGGAGATCGAAGATGCCAGACTTGCTTCTGCAACAACAGAAATGTTGATGGGAACTGAAGTTCCTCCAAGAAAAGATTTTATTTATAGGCATGCACAGGATGCCGAGCTTGATATATAGAATGAGGGGGAAATGAAATGGCTTCAAACATACTTCATGATGAAACAATCATAAAGACAGAATTTTCTGATGTAATGCAGAAATCATATATCGATTATGCAATGAGTGTCATCATTGCCAGAGCCCTTCCTGATGTACGGGATGGATTAAAACCTGTTCAAAGAAGAACGTTATATGATATGCATGAATTAGGCATCAAATATGACAAACCATACAGAAAATGTGCACGTATTGTAGGGGATACAATGGGTAAGTATCATCCGCATGGTGACAGTTCGATTTATGAATCTTTAGTTGTTATGTCACAGGATTTCAAAAAAGGACTTCCATTAGTGGATGGGCATGGTAATTTCGGTTCCATAGAAGGTGACGGTGCTGCCGCTATGCGTTATACAGAAGCACGTCTCCAAAAAGTTACGCAGGAAGCTTATCTGGCTGATCTTGATAAAGATGTGGTAGATTTTATGCCTAATTTTGATGAGACAGAGCGTGAGCCTGTTGTGTTACCTGCCAAAATACCAAATCTTCTGATCAACGGAGCTGAAGGTATTGCAGTCGGAATGGCTACCAGTATACCGCCTCATAATGTTTCTGAGGTTATAGACGCAGAAAAAGCATATATCAAGAATCCGGATATTACAACAGAAGGTCTCATGGAATATGTGAAGGGTCCGGACTTCCCAACAGGTGGAATTGTTACCAATAAAGATGAACTTCTTTCTATTTATGAAACCGGAGTCGGAAAGATTAAAGTCCGTGGAAAAGTAGAAATTGAGAATGGAAAAGCAGGAAAGAAAAAACTTGTTATAACTGAAATTCCTTATCCAATGGTCGGTGCAAATATCGGCAAATTTTTACTTGATATCTGTTCTCTGATCAATGCAAAGAAAACCAATGATATCATTGATATTTCAAATCAGTCTTCAAAAGAGGGAATTCGTATCGTTCTCGAGTTAAAAAAGGATACAGATGTCGAAAACCTGAAAAATTTATTGTATAAAAAGACTAGACTTGAAGACACTTTTGGGGTTAATATGCTTGCAGTAGCAAATGGCCGCCCGGAAGTGCTTGGAATTAAAAGTATCATCAAGCATCATGTTTTGTTTCAATATGAAATTGCAACAAGAAAATATAAAACCTTACTTGCAAAAGAGCTTGACAAGAAAGAAATACAGGAGGGACTGATCAAAGCCTGCGATGTCATAGATCTGATCATTGAAATCCTGCGTGGCGCCAAAAACATTAAGGATGCAAAAGAATGCCTTACAAACGGTGTTACTGAACCGATTAAATTTAAGTCGAGAATTTCGGCCAAAATGGCTACAAATCTGCGTTTTACTGAAAGACAGGCAACCGCAATTCTGGAAATGCGTCTTTATAAACTAATTGGTCTTGAATTAGAAGCCTTAATGAAAGAGCATGATACTACTCTTAAGAATATTGAACATTATAAGGATATCCTTTCCAATAAAAAAGCAATGGACAAGGTTATCATAGCAGCACTTGATGGATATAAAAAAGAGTTTTCATCTGAAAGAAAGACTGTCATTGACAATTGTGAGGATGTTGTTTTTGAAGAGAAGAGGATGCCGGAAATGCCGATTGTTTTTTTGATGGATCGATTTGGATATGCGAAGACAATAGATGTTCCTACTTATGAACGAAATAAGGAAGTCGCTGATGCTGAAAATAAATATGTGGTTTCCTGCATGAATACAGGGAAAATCAGTATTTTTACAGACAAAGGACTCTTGCATACGATTAAAGTTATGGATGTGCCAAATAAACGTCTTAAGGATAAAGGAATTCCATTGGATAATATCAGCAATTACAATAGTAGTGATGAACAGATTCTCTATATCAGTTCACTGGATGATCTGATCAGTCAAAGATTATTGTTTGTTACTTCAAAATCCATGTCAAAGGTTGTACCCGGTATTGAATTTGATGTTGCTAAAAGGACCGTGGCTTCCACCAATCTGCAGGAACAGGATTATCTGGTAAGTATTGAACCTCTTAACGAGCAAAAATATATGGTTTTTCAGTCAAATGCCGGTATTTTCTTAAGAATCATCCCTGATGAAATACCGGAAAAGAAGAAAAATGCAATCGGTGTCAGAGGTATGAAGCTGGATCCTGATGACTTTATTGAGCAGATTTATTATCTCGAACAGGGTGCTGACCATACCATTCAGTATAAGACCAAAAAGCTTGAACTTAGTAAGATCAAGCTGTGCAAACGTGATTCGAAAGGAGTCAAGGTAAGACTATGAGAGTAATCGCCGGAACAGCCAGAAGTCTAAAACTAAAAGCCCCGATTGGGACTGATACCAGACCGACCTATGATCGGACAAAGGAGACTTTATTTAATGTGTTAATGCCGTGGATTTCACAATCCAGATTTTTAGATTTATACAGTGGAAGCGGTGCCATTGGAATCGAAGCAATCAGCAGAGGTGCTAAGGAAGCTTACTTTGTGGAAAAATCTCCGGAAGCTGTTAAAATTATTGAAGATAATATTAGTCATTGTAAATTTGACAGCCAGTCAAACGTCATGCGTATGGATACATTAATGGCGCTCCGACATCTAGAAGGAAAAGGAGCGTTTGATATCATCTTTATGGACCCACCTTTTAATAAAGGTATGGAGTTTGAAGTACTTAAGTATTTACAATCATCAGATCTGCTTCATGAAGACACTCTGATCGTTGTGGAAGCATCTAATGATACAGATTTTTCTGATTTGGATCAGCTTGGTTTTAATATAATAAAAGAGAAAATATATAAAACAAATCAACATATATTTATGACTAAGGAGTGTACAAATGAATAAAGCATTTTATCCCGGAAGTTTTGATCCTGTCACATATGGGCATCTGGATATCATAATAAGAGCAGCAAAAATCTTCGATGATTTAACAGTCAGCGTTTTGAATAATAAGGAAAAGTCTCCATTGTTTTCTGTTGAGGAACGTGTTACTATATTAACGGAAGTTACCAAGGACATTAAGAATATTCATATTGATTCATTTGAAGGGCTCTTAGTAGACTATGCAAAACAGAATAATTCATCTGTCATAATTCGTGGTCTTCGTGCTATTACGGACTTTGATTATGAGCTTCAAATGGCTCAGACGAACAAAAAACTGTTTAACGGCCTGGATACCGTTTTTCTTACAACTGGCTTGGAATATGCATATTTAAGTTCCCATACAGTCAAACAGGTCGCTGCATTTGGCGGTGATATTAAAGAATTTGTACCTCCATACGTTGCTGACTTATTATATGAAAAATACAAAAGACAGGAATCGTGATATAGAATATAAGGAGAATTCATATGGGTAGTAAGATCGAACAAATTATTGAAGAAATCGAAGAGTATATCGAAGGATGTAAATACCAGGCTCTGTCAACCACAAAAATTCTTGTTGAAAAGGAACATATTGATGAACTGTTACGTGAATTGCGTATGCGCACACCTGATGAAATCAAGCGTTATCAGAAGATCATCAGTAATAAGGAGGCTATTTTAAAAGATGCGCAGGATAAGGCTGATGCGATGATTGCTTCAGCACAGGCGCAGAAGAATAGCATGGTCAGTGAAAATGAGATCATGCAGCAGGCATATGAGCAGGCAAACGAAGTTGTAAATGCATCTATGCAGCGTGCTCAGCAGATTATCGATGAAGCAACCATTGAAGCAAATAACGTGAAGAATTCTGCAATGCAGTATATGGATGATATGCTGGCTGAGTTACAAAATATCATTACACATGCGATTGATACAGCAGATTCAAAATATGGCGGATTGCTGACAGAATTAAGAGAGTGTGATTCTGTAATCAAAGCAAACAGATCAGAACTTTATCCACAAGTAGGATTAGAAAAGGATATGTCTGAGGTGGGTTCACTTCCTACTAACAGTGAGTCCTTAGGACCTGTTTCTAAGCACGGAGCCGGAGCTGATGGTATCAATCTTGATATTTTAACAAAGTAAAAACAGGCAGAAGAGAATGGATACCAAAAATTGAAACAGTCTTCCTATCACATATTTTGATATCGAGATTCCTGATTCACTAATCATACATTTTGTCTGATAAATGCAGGAAATCCCACTTAGATTTGTTAATGAAATCATGAAAACATTTTTTAATAATGGATGTAAAGTGGAACCGGCTATCTTTTCGGTTCCATTTGTTATTTCAAGAACTCCGAGCCCAAGGCAAAGCAATTCTTGAGGGATTCCTTTTAGGAAATATTCCATAAAGCTTCCCATTATAGAAAACATGATGATATATCCACCTAATTTAGTAATTGAATAACAGGAATCCATAATGATTTCATCTAGTGTTTTGTGACTGCATTGTGAGATGGTTTTAGTTGAAAACAGAGTTGTATCTGTATGCTTATTTCTGAATATGATTCCGAATAAAAAAGCCGGTCCATACATAAGTATCAAATACTTCCATATTGCAAGTTCATATTTGCCTGAGATATTGCTTAATAAAAAACCACTTAGATAAGCAGGACTTAATTGGTTGCAAATTGAAATCAGAAATTCTGCTTCTTTGATACTAATTTGATCTTCTTTGACATACTCAGACAGAAGCTTTGCACCCATTGGACAGCCACATAACAAACCAATGATTAATGTAGAACATCCAAGTCTGCTGATCTTAAAAAGCCTTCCGAATACCGGATACAAAAAAGTTCCGATTACTCCGATGCCATTGCAGCTTTTTAGCAAATTAATCAGTATCATATAGGGCAGTAGGGATGGAAGAAGGATGTTAAACCATAATTGCAATCCTTTTACCGAACCATTTATCGTTAATTTCGGATATAAAATACATAAGAGGATGCTGACGATAAGAAACATTGACTGAACTAATTTTTTCATGATTCATTTTATGAAATGAAATTGATTTACATACCATTATATTGACAAGTCTTAAAAAGAAAGGAAACTATCATGGCCGTTTTATCAGAACTTGAACCAAATAGAGTGTTTTATTATTTCGAGGAGATATCAAAGATCCCACGTGGCTCTGATGATACTCAGAAAATCAGTGATTATTGTGCAAATTTTGCAAAAGAACAAGGTCTTGCCTATGTACAGGATGAAGCTGGAAATGTCATCATTTATAAAGATGCCTCAATCGGATATGAAGATGCGCAAACAGTGATCCTGCAGGGACATATGGATATGGTTTGCGAAAAGAATATGGAGAATGAAGCCAAACATGACTTTCATAACGACCCTTTAAAGCTGAGTATCATGGATGATTACGTCTATGCTAAGGGAACAACACTTGGCGCAGATGATGGAATTGCCATTGCATATTTTCTTGCAATTTTAGAATCATCTGAATATCAACATCCGAAACTGGAAGTAGTACTCACCGTGGGAGAAGAGATTGGTATGATTGGTATTTCCAAACTCGATTTCACAAAATTATCAGGCAGACGTATCATTAATGTAGATAATGAAACAGAAGGTGAACTTCTAACCAGTTCCGCCGGTGGGTTAAGAGCAAGATGCACGGTTCCTGTACGTTTTGTCGAAAAAACCGGTAGCCGATATAATATCATATTATGTGGACTTCATGGTGGACATTCTGGAATGGATATCAATAAATATCGTGGTAATGCCAACATTTTAATGGGCCGACTCTTACATTTTATTGGGAAATATATCTCCTATGATTTGATTTATTTAAAGGGTGGCTTACAGGATAATGCCATACCACGTGAGGCGAAGGCTGAGATATTGGTCAAGGAGAAGGATTCTTATCAGTTTGAGGATCTTATTTCACAGTTTGAAGGTATTCTTCAGACAGAATATCGTGGATTAGAAAAGAATATCAATGTGTATTGTGAGGACGCCGGCACTGATAAAGTACGTGTGTTAACCCCAAAAACAAAGGAAAGAGTGATCTTTTTATTAATGACTCTTCCGGATGGAATCCAAAAGATGAGCTTTGAAAACGATACTTTGGTTCAAACCTCTTCCAATCTTGGTATTATGAGATTAAGAGAGGATATTTTTCATTTGATTATTAGTGTCAGAAGCTCTTTGTCCTCTGAAAAATATGCATTAACAGATAAGATCAGATATCTGACTGAAACGATAGGCGGTTCCTTTGTACAGGATAGTGACTATTCAGCATGGGAGTATCAGCCAAAATCAGAATTAAGAGACATTATGTTTAAAACCTTCCAGAAATGCTATGGAAGAAATCCTATGCTAAATGGAATACATGCAGGGCTTGAATGCGGAACCATTTATAAACGAATTCCACAGGCTGATATTGTTTCCTTTGGACCTCAGGTTGAAGATATTCATACGATCAGTGAACGTCTTTCTATTTCTTCAGCAAAACGGACTTGGGAATATTTATTGGCAGTCCTTGAAAATTTAAAGTAATGATATTTTAGTAGATACATATATTGATATGTATCTACTTT
>JAAYYM010000547.1 GCA_012515365.1 Clostridia bacterium | reverse complement strand
TAGAACCAATTACTTCTACTTCACCAATGTTTAAGTTTCGCTGGAAGTTTGTCATGTCATCCATTGCATTCCAAAGGCAGAACTCTATATAAGAAAAGAGAGATATATTTTTTTCAGAGTCTGACTGATTCTCAAGTACAACTTTGTTGATTTCACATGTATCATTCATCGGAACAAAAGCAAGGCAGGAAGCCTGCAGACCGTTTTTGGATGATGTGAATTTACTATATCCAAGTCCATGACGGCACTCATAAGAGTCGAGCTGGGTTTTGGTTGGCTGCCAACCGATATTCCAGATATCTTTTCCGTCTTTAATATAGAAGTATTTACCATTTGTATCAGTAGGTACATCATTGTAACGATAACGAGTCAGGCGGAGTAGTTTAGCATCCTTATAAAAGCTGTATCCACCGCATGTGTTAGATACCAAAGAAAAGAAATCATTGCATCCAAGATAATTGATCCATGGTAATGGAGTCTTGGGGGTCGTGATGACATATTCCGCATTTTGATCATCAAAAAATCCAAATTTCATATTGTTCTCTCCTATCATTATTTGTGGGTTTGAAGTTAATTAAACGTTTACGTTATGGCATGATTATACATGATAGGAATTACAAAATCAATAGGAAATCGATAAAGCCAGTAAATATGGATACTTTGACGAAAATCCTTAAAAAAATTAGAAATTGCGAGCTCTTTTTCAGGAGAAAATCGTTAGTTTAGTAGTTTAACGAGTTAAGTAATAAAGTAGGAACTGTAGAAAATCTATAAAAGAACGTAGGTAAAATAAGACGAAAAACAGAACGCTAATTATTAAAAATCTATTAAAAATGAAATAATAAACAAAAAAACATATAAATAAGCTTGAAAAAATATATAATGTGTTATATACTAACATTGCGCAAACGTTTAAGTGTTAAGACCAAGAATGGAAAGGAAGTAATGAATATGATTTCCATGAAAGATATTGCTGCTAAATGTGGTGTTTCAGTTGCTACTGTAAGTAAAGCGTTGAATGATCATAATGATATTGGTGAGACGACGAAGAAGCAAGTGAAAAGAGTTGCAAAGGAGCTTGGATATTTACCCAATTCATCAGCCAGAGCATTAAAGACAAGACGTACTTATAATATAGGAGTGTTGTTTGTTGATGAGGGACGAAGTGGTCTGACACATGATTATTTTTCTCATGTTCTTGACAGCTTTAAGGTGACAGCAGAGCAGAATGGATTTGATATTACGTTTATTAACTGCAGCACCAGAAAGAGCAGAATGTCCTACTTAGAGCATAGTCTGTACCGTGGCGTTGATGGTGTTGTGATCGCCTGTGTTGACTTTTACGATCCGGAAGTGATCGAGTTGATTCACAGTGAGCTGCCTATCGTAACAATTGATCACGTATTTGATTATCGCATTGCGGTTGTTTCAGATAATGTTTCTGGTATTTATGATCTGCTGACTTATGTTTATGAATGTGGTCATCGTAAAATTGCATATATACATGGTGATGACACTTCTGTTACACAGAATCGACTTGGTAGTTTCTATCGGACTTTGGAGCAGCTGCGGATCGAAGTGCCGGATGAATATATTAAAAACGGATTATACAGAAATCCAGACCTTGCAGCAGAGCTGACAAAAGAGCTTTTAGATTTAAAAGAGCCGCCAACATGTATTTTTTATCCAGATGATTATTCCTGCATTGGTGGCATTAATGCGATAAAAGAGAGGAAGCTTAGAATTCCTCAGGATATCTCCGTAGTGGGATATGATGGTACCTACATTTCTCAAATCATAGATCCAAGAATTACAACGATTCAGCAGAATTCAAAGGAAATCGGACGTGTGGCTGCCGAGAAACTGATCAGCCTGATTGAAAATCCGAAAACAACTTTGATTGAAAAAATCGTGATTAAAGGTGATGTGGTAAAAGGTGATTCTGTAGGCACATTAGAATAGGTTGTTTATATCGATATTCATTTTGGAATATACTCCTTCATGGTATCCCTCCGGATGAGCGCATATGTGTTCACCGGAGGGATATTTATTTTCCGCACAATCAATAGACAAATATCGAACATGCTGATACAAAAGATTGATAAAATAGTTACAATATGCGAAGAATCGGCTGGAAATGTGAAGAATTGGATTGAGAATGGGTTGGAATATATGGTAAAATATTAACATATGTAACTAGATGTAGTATTCAAAATATTTTTGAGGGGAACAAAAATGAAGAGAGAAAAGAAACAAGGGGACGACATGAACAAGGGAAGATCTAATTACAAGATGATGAAGAAATGGCTGGCACTTTTAGTGGCGGCGGCTATTGTATTGCCTGGGATATTTTTTTCCACTGTAGAGGTGGAGGCAGCAAACCAGGACTGGTCCACTTATGTTACTGCACAAGTGACATATTCGGATGATGAAGTGACAGGAGTAGAACTCACGGATGATTTAGAAGTTAAACTCACGGGATCATTTGCGATACACTATAAAGTGTCGATAGGTGATTTAAATATTAACACAAATGATACCGTATCAGATGGTACATATGGAGGAAGTCATAAGATAGGCCGGCTGGACGAAAGACTAGATCCTCAGGGACTTGCAAATCCCATTCAGGTAACAGCAAATGGAGGGGCAATTGTATTAGGAACAATTACTTATGATCCAGAGACAAGAGATATTCTTTTTACGTTTGATCCTAATCTTGCAATCGAACATCCAAATGAACTTTTAGGTGATATAGAATTTGATTATACGACTGGCCTTGATGCATCTAAAGTGGGTGATGCGCAAGAGGTTACAATCGATTTTAGCGGTGGAAACGGACAACCGTCAAAGACAGTAGTTATTAAAGATAATAAACCGGTTATTCCAACGCTTTCAAAGACGGCAGGTGCATATGACAGTGCGAGTAATACAATAGAATGGACTGTTACACTGGTTTCACATGGAATAGACTATAGTGGAAAGACATTTCATTTTCAGGACACTTTTTCAAATGGACTTTTTTATTTGGATCCTTCATTGTCCATAAGTGGAAATGGAATACCAGGAACACCCAGCATCCCGGAGGTTACCACATCAAGCGATGCAAATAATGTTCAGAGCATAAGCTTTGATTATACATTGACCAGTGATTTTACGCAGAAAGATAAAACGATTGTTTTCAAGTATAAAACAAAGGTTGCGGACAGTGTATTAGCGGGTATTGCTGAGAATGGGGGAACATTCAGTAAGGCTGTTTCTAATCAGATTAATGTAACCAATACAACAGATTCAACACCAATTGGTTCAGCTAATGCGACAACAACCGTAAGCAAAACAATTGATAACTGGCTCGAGAAGAGTCATGATAATCTGGTTATTGATTCTTCAGGGAATACTGCAACGCTCGAATGGACACTAAAGATTTATCTGAACGGTTATTATGGAAGTATGGAAGAGCTGCATTTGCATGATACAATGGATTATCCATTACAATATGTGGGTGCTCAGAATGGCAAGGTTGATATCTCATTTTCTGTGAATAGCGATACCTGTGATCATTCTATTTCTGAATTGTGTTCTGTAGGAACACAAGGATCAAAGGCTATCATAAATGGTGATACAGGAATTGATCTGAAGGCGTTGATAGATGCAGCGAATGTGAGCAATCCGACTTATATTACATTAAGATATACAACCAGAATTTCTGACTGGGCAGCATATCAAGAGGGTAATCATGCAGAGCCTAAGAACAATGCATGGCTGACATGGAATTGGAAAGACTATTATGGTCCGGGTAAATCTGCTGAGTTAACGGGTCCGGTTTTGACAAAGGAATCGGGAATGGGCTCAAGTGTGATCAGCAAGGAGGGAGTCTATGATCCTTCTACAAGAGAGATAAAATGGACGGTATGCTTTAACCAGAACAAATTGAATCTGGGTGATAATATAACTGTTGAAGATGTGATAGGAGCAGGACAAGAATATATAGTAGATTCCGCAAGTATTACAGAAACAGATCCGGCAGGAACCATTACTTTGGTGAGACAGCCTACGACTCCGGTAGCAGCGGGAGAGACTGCGGTGTTTGGTTTTTCTTCGATTGGGGCAACTAAGGTTACCATGACGTTTCGAACAAAACTAATAGATTCAGAGACAGACTTTTTTGCAAAAAATGCGTCAAAAGATTATTTGAATACAGCAATCCTAAAAGCTGGCGGAGTAGAATATGACCGTGCAACAGCTACTGTACATGCGAATAGTACCATGATTGCAAAAGAGGCTGGAACATATGATCATCAGACACATCAGATTCCATGGACCGTTACAGTCAATCAAAATCTGATGGCATTAACGGATGTTGTTGTAACAGATTTGCTATCTGCGGGAACTACATTATTAGAAGGAACAGGTGAACTGACTTACGAACTTTATCAATCACCCAATGTACGAAAGGAAACCTTCAATATTGGAACAACCATAAGCACAACAGAACCTTATTATACTTATAAGGCGCCTACAAATACTGCAAAAGGTGAGTTGAAGATCTATCTGCCTGATATTGAAAAGGACTATTATGGAAAAATCAAGTATCAGACAGTGGTTGATGTAAACAGTCCCTACTTTGCAAATAAGTTTGGGGGACAGAATACAACGGTTGTAGTTGATAATCATGCTTCATTAGGCAATCAATATACAGTCAGCAACGGACCAGCAGCTTCTGCGCATGTTGATCTTGTAACCCGTGCTTTGGAAAAGGCAGTAGAAATCAAGAATAGAGATACGTTAAAATATACAGTTAATATCAATGCGAGTCAGACGGAATTGCCAGCTAATACTGCGCTAAAGGATGTTCTGAGTGCTAAGTGCATGTCGTTTAACATGGGTACGGTTACGTTATCGACAGCTACAGTAGCGCCTGATGGAACTCTTACAGAAGGGGAAGCGTTGGTAAAGGGAACAGACTATGCAGTGTCGATTACAACCAATGCATCAAATTGTGAAGAAATGATCATCCGTCTGCTACGCAAAAGGGCAACAGCGCTGATTTTAAAATATGAGGTAATTGTAGACACGGATGACCCTGAAGTTACAAGCTATAGCAATGGAATTCAGTTAGGAACGATACCGGGTGCGGCTACTGATCGTAAAGATGTAAGCAGAGAAGATATGAGAAGAGCCTCAGCGTCAGGAAGTTTACGTGAAAGTACAAAAATATAAATCATTAAGAGTGAAAAAAACAACCCGACGCTTGTGCTGCAAGGAGCAGTTTACCAGTTGTTGAGTCTTGCAGGTGAAGAAGTAGGACTTGCAACAACGAATGCGGCAGGTGAGGCGTTTTTCTATGGATTAACCGAAAATACTACCTATATACTACATGAGGTGACAGCCCCGGTGGGATATCAGCTGGCGAAAGATATCAGAGTTACTACGGGAGAAAAAGGTAGTTTGACGACAAGGAATGTTGAAGATAGAAAAGCTACTACGCCTCCATCACCACCACAAAATCCTCAGAGTCCACCGGAAACACCAAAACAGCCATCAGATGAGACAACGACAACTACCAATCGTAAAAATGGTCATGAACCTACAATTGTCACTCCAACTGGCTATAGTCCGGAGGCACTTGCAGCATGGCTTGAATTGCAAAAATCCGTAAAAGCAAAAGAATTACCGAAAACAGGAGGATTTGTTGGTTCGGCAATACTGTTCATGTTAGGAGCTTCTATGACAGCAGGAGGAATTATTCTAAATCATAAAGGAAAGAAACGTAAACATGAAGATGAATAGACGAAGTGATGAAATAAATGAATACAGGCGGCTATCCGGCCGCCTGCTTATCATTGCAGGCTGTCTGCTGATGGCGGCAGTGCTGCTTGTAAATGTGATAGATTATGTCAGAAGCCGAACTGCTGTTTCACAATTTGCGAAAGAAAAAGAGCAGATGATTGTTGTATCTAACGAGAATGATCAACAAAAAGAGCAGCAAATCAGTGGACAAAATGAAGACATAGGTGAAACTGATACAGAAGATGCGCTTACCATGCAGGAAAGGTTAGAAAAGGGAGAATTACTGGGCGTTCTTCGCATTTCTAAAATTGATCTTGAAGAAGCAGTCAAAGAAGGTTCTTCTTCAAGTGTTATTAGCAGTGCACTTGGACATATGGAAGAAACAGCTCTTCCGGGAACAATCGGGAATTGTGCAATTGCCGGACATCGTAATTATGTATTTGGACGATTTTTTAACCGCTTGAATGAAGTTGAGGCAGGCGATACTGTTGAGATAGAAACACTGAATGGGATATATCAATATACTGTTACAGAAAGTTATGTCGTAGAACCAGAGGACGTTTCTGTATTGAGTCAGGATACGAAACAAAGTGAGCTCACTCTGATCACCTGCACGCCATTATTTGTAGGCAGTCATCGTTTGATTATCAAGGGAACGCTGCAAAATGAGACAGGAAGATAAATCTATAAACAGACTGAAACAATCAGATCAATCAGATTGAGATGACGAGATAAATCGGTGATTGACAAAAGATTTTGATAATGCTAGAATCGAATCAGTAAGTAATTGAATTTATAATTAAATGTGATGACAAGGAACAGTAAATATTCATTTGGATGACAGAGAGAAGACGGTGCTGGAAGTCTTTATCCGATCAATATTGAAAATCACCTGATAGCAGTGGACCGAAAGATGATGTCGAGTAGACTCCAACGGATTTCTCTAACGTTATATAGAGAACGGTATCGTTACTGCATACACAGTTTCTGTACTGGCTGAGTGTGAAGTGTAAACTTCAAAATTAGGTGGTAACACGGACAAGATGTTCGCCCTAAGCGTAAAAGCTTAGGGCGTTTTTTATTATCACGTTTAGTGGTTTTTGGCAGGAATATTAAGGAGGAACAGGTATGGAAGGATTAACAGAAATCAGATGGCATGGGCGTGGGGGCCAAGGTGCGAAGACAGCTGCACTGCTGTTAGCAGATGTCGCTTTCAGTGTAGGAAAGAATGTGCAGGGATTTCCTGAATACGGCCCAGAGAGAATGGGGGCACCGATCACAGCGTATGACAGGATCAGCGACCAAAAAATCAGGGTACATTCAAACATTTATGAGCCTGATTATGTAGTCGTGGTAGATGAGACTCTCTTACATAGTGTAGACGTTACAAGTGGTTTGAAAAAAGAAGGAGCAATCCTGATTAATACAGAAAGAACGAAGGAAGAAATGATACCGCTGCTGAATGGCTACGAGGGAGATGTGTATATCATAGATGCAAAAGATGTATGTATGAAAACACTTGGAAAGTATTTCCCGAATACGCCGATGCTGGCAGCTATTGTGAAGATTTCTAAAGTAATGGATGAACAGGTTTTTTTGAAAGAAATGGAAACTTCACTGAAACATAAATTTGCGAAGAAGCCGGAGGTTCTTGAAGGCAATATGCATGCTCTGGAGCTGGCTATGAAGGAGGTAAAATAATGGCATTTAAGGCAAAAGATATTGATGAGACCACGAGATGGCAGGATCTAACGATTGGTTTGCAGATTCATGAGCCTGCGACATCAAAGGCATTTGAAACCGGAGAATGGAGAACCAAAACTCCTGTTTTTAGAGAAGATTTATGTAAACAATGTCTGCTGTGTGTACCGTATTGTCCAGATAGCAGTATTCCGGTAAAGGATCAGAAAAGAGGAGCGTTTGATCTTTTGCATTGCAAGGGCTGTGGCATTTGTGAAAAGGCTTGTCCGTTTGGAGCAATCGAAATGATCGATGGAAAAGGGGAGGTTAAATAGTATGGCAGTCAAAGAAAGAATGTCAGGTAACGAAGCAGTTGCTTATGCAATGAAACAAATCAATCCGGACGTTATGCCGGCATTTCCGATCACACCATCTACAGAGCTTCCACAGATGGTATCGAATTATATTGCAAATGGTGAAATGTCTACCGAATTCATTCCGGTAGAGAGTGAGCATAGCTCTATGAGTGCTGCAATCGGAGCATCTGCAGCAGGAGCACGTACCTTAACAGCTACTTCTTCTTGTGGGCTTGCACTGATGTGGGAGGTTCTATGCGTGGCGGCATCTAATCGTCTGCCGATCGTGCATGCACTTGTTAATCGTGCTTTATCAGGTCCGATCAACATCAACTGTGAACACTCTGACAGCATGGGTGCCAGAGATACCGGCTGGATCCAGATATATGCAGAAGATAATCAGGAAGCATATGATAATTTTCTTCAGGCATTTCTGATCGCAGAACATAAAGATGTTATGCTTCCGGTTATGATGTGTCAGGATGGTTTTATTACCAGTCATGCAGTAGCAAATATTGAATTATTAGAGGATAAGGTGGTCAAAGATTTTGTCGGAGAATATCAACCGGAGCATTATCTGCTGAATCCGGACGAGCGAATGTCAGTCGGACCATATGCGGTCTCGGGCTATTGTATGGAGGCAAAGAAAGCACAGGCGGAAGCAATGATCCGTGCAAAAAAAGTCATATTAGATGTGGCAAAGGATTTCGAGAAAATATCAGGCAGGAGCTATGGATTTTTTGAAGAATATAAACTTGAGGATGCAGATTTTGCAATTGTTGCGATCGGCTCAGTATGCGGTGCCATTAAGGATGCGATCGATCAGCTGCGTGCAAAGAATGTCAAGGCAGGCTTATTAAAAATACGTGTGTTTCGTCCGTTTCCGGCGCAGGAGATGGCAGAGGCATTAAAGGGCTGTAAGGCGGTAGCAATTATGGACCGTTCAGAAAGCTATAGTGCTAACGGAGGACCAATTGCAGCGGAACTGACTGCAGCTATGTACCGTGCAAAATGCGAGGCACAGGTGATCAATATCGTATACGGTCTTTCTGGCAGAGATGTACGTGTAGAGGATGTTGAACATGTATATGAAGAGCTTCAGTCGATTGCCGAAAATGGTCTTAAGGATCAGAAGTATCGGTATCTTGGATTAAGAGAGTAGGGGGCCTGTGACATGACTAAGAAAAATACGAAGGTAAATGAATACCATAATGATATGGATTTTAAAGAAATACAGGGAAGAGAAGAGCGCCTTGCTCCCGGACACAGGATGTGTGCAGGCTGCGGTGGTACAATCGCTGTACGTAATGTGCTAAAAGCATTACATCCAGGAGACAAAGCTGTCGTTGGTAATGCAACTGGCTGTCTGGAGGTTTCTTCTTTTATGTATCCATATACAGCCTATGAGGACAGCTATATTCACAATGCATTTGAAAATGCGGGAGCTACCATGAGTGGCGTCGAAACAGCTTACCGTGCATTACAGAAGAAGGGTAAGCTTTCAGAACAATATAAATTTATTACATTTGGCGGTGACGGCGGTACTTATGACATTGGTTTTCAGTCTCTGTCCGGTGCCATGGAGCGTGGTCATGACATGGTATATGTCTGCTATGACAATGGTGCCTACATGAATACCGGTTCTCAGAGATCATCTGCAACGCCGATGTTTGCTGATACGACAACAACGCCGGCTGGACGGGTATCGAATGGAAAGCCGCAGACAAGAAAAGATCTGACCGAGATCATGGCTGCACATCATATTCCATATGTTGCACAGACAACATTTATCGGTAATATGAGTGATTTATATCAAAAATCTGAGAGAGCCATTTATACAAAAGGACCTGCGTTTCTTAACATCATGACGCCGTGTCCGCGTGGCTGGAAATATGAATCGTCCGAACTGGTCAATCTTTGCAAAATGGCAGTAAAGACTTGCTACTGGCCACTCTTTGAGGTTGTTGACGGTAAATGGATTTTATCTCATGAACCTAAGAAAAAAGCTCCGATCGAGGATTTCCTACGCCTGCAGGGAAGATTCAAACATCTCTTCCGTCCGGAAAATGAGTACCTGATTCAGGCATTTCAGGAAGAAGTGGATCGCAGATGGGAAGAATTACTTAATCGCTGTGAGTAATGTGAAAATAGAATCATCAGGTTCAACGCATTGACATGAATATCAAGCATACGAAAAGCCAGAAGCAGCAAAGCTTCTGGCTTTTAAATGATATATCGTATGCATCATGGTACATTTTTTAGGAAAACAAATCCTACAATCTTGCAACACCTGTATCTCTGGCAGCTTTTGCAACAGCAGCAGCGACCGCTTTTGTGACATTTTCATTAAAGCTGTTTGGTATAATATAATCCGGAGAAAGCTCTTCGGGTGTAATGATAGAGGCAATTGCATATGCAGCAGCAAGTTTCATTTCATCATTGATATCTTTTGCACGTACATCGAGTGCACCACGGAAAATGCCAGGGAATGCAAGTACGTTGTTGATTTGATTTGGGAAGTCAGAACGACCGGTACCCATAACCGCAACGCCGGCTTTTTTTGCTTCGTCAGGCATGATTTCCGGTACCGGATTAGCCATAGCCAGGACGATCGGATCCTTTGCCATTGTAGCTACCATTTCAGCAGTTAAAACACCTGGTGCAGATACACCGATGAACACATCGGCACCTTTTATGACATCCGCAAGTGTTCCTTTTTTCTTTTGGAGATTTGATATTTTAGCCATTTCTGATTTGATCGGATTCAAATTGTCACGACCATCATAAATAGCACCCTTAGTATCACATAAAACGACATTTTTAAGTCCTGTTTTCATCAGCAGTTTTGTGATGGCGATTCCGGCAGCTCCGGAACCATTAACGACAACCTCGATTTCAGTCATGTCTTTGTGCACTAATTTCAGTGCATTGATCAGACCAGAGAGAACAACAACAGCGGTACCGTGCTGGTCATCATGGAAAATAGGAATATCGCAGATTTCTTTTAATTTTTTTTCAATTTCAAAACAACGTGGTGCTGAGATATCTTCCAGATTGATACCGCCAAAAGAACCTGCTAATAATGCAACTGTTTTTACAATATCATCAACTTCTTTGGAGCGGACACAGAGAGGAAATGCATCGACATCACCAAAACGCTTGAACAATACACATTTTCCTTCCATAACAGGCATTCCTGCCTCCGGTCCGATATCACCAAGACCAAGAACAGCAGTGCCGTCAGTAATGACAGCTACGAGATTGCTTCTTCTGGTATATTTGTAGGATAGATCGACATCCTTGCTGATTTCAAGACAAGGCTGAGCAACACCAGGTGTGTATGCAACTGCCAGATCCTGCATATTGTTGAGCTGGGCACGGCTGACTACTTCGATTTTTCCGTTCCACTCTTCATGCTTTGCTAATGCTAATTCCTTCATGTCCATTTCTTACGTTCCTCCGTTGATTATTATTTGTTTAGGTAATTGCGAAACTCACAATCATAAGAACAGATTTCATACATTTACACAAAATAAGTGAGGAGTCAAACGTCCTCGACGAACGTTTTTGTGTAAATGTATGAAATCGCTCTATAAATGAAATTGTTTCGCAATTGCCTATATTATTTATTTTTTTGAAAGCGTAATAGATTGATTACCTTTACGTTCAATGATTCCAGCCAAAAAGTCTGCTGTGATCGGGATATAAGTACTTACGAAAACGGCTGCGGCAATCAGAAAACCTAGTTTGCGATATTTGCTTGGCATGCAGATCCCGAACACTATGCCAAATGAAATAAGGCAAAGCTTTATCAATGTCATTTCCTTTAAATCGATTTTTTTAAGATAAGCTTGTGCGTATTCTATCAAATTTTTCATACTTGATCCCTCCAGATGATTGATGGATTTCTACATTAATATTTATCTAATTATAGCATGATTTTTTTGATTAATAAACAAAAGTTTGCAGCCCATTGGGGGAACCAATGGGCTGCGATGAGGGGAGTATAAATAATTAATAAGGGGTCGTAAAGAAGAATTCTTTGAAGGGTAAATTCTCCTTACATGCATATTATAATATATTGTATTTAAAAATGCAACGATTTTTTAAGCATTTACGCTATTTTATCAGTAGTTACAAGATATTGTAAAGACGAAATGAATAAAAAGCATATTTAGTGAAATAATAAGACTGTAACTAAAAAACAGGAGGATGATATGATGTCAAAAAACGAAAATAATTTTGAAAGCAATCAGAACAACAAGAATCAGAACAACAACCAGAATAACAACCAGAACAACAACCAAAACAACAATCAGAACAACAGAAACCAGAATCAGAACCAGAACAATAACCGTTCCACAAACAACAACAAAAACAATTACGACGATTCACAGAATGACTATTAATCAGTCACAGCACGAAGCGGCGGGCATTGCGATGCCCGCCGTTTTGTACTGTGATAGACACGATGACGATAATTAAGAATAAAATAATAACATATCAATAAGCAGGAGCCGCTATGGTAGAAACTATTTTTGCAGATACATTGGATCTTTATATAGAAGATAAGCATTACCAGCTGATCGATGTCAGAACAGCAGCAGAGTATGAGGTGGGGCATATCAAAAATGCTGTTTCTGTTCCTTATGAATCAGTGAAGGATTATATGGAACGGCTGCAAATGGAGAAAATATATATTGTTTACTGCGAGAGAGGCGTGTTGAGTTTTGATGTTGCCAGAGACTTAAGTGAGAAAGGTTTTATGGCAGTATCTGTGCTCGGAGGGATCAAGGCCTATCACGGAAAATGTTTGGAATAGCGCGGAAGTAAACATTGACATGAACTTCATGCTAATTTAGAATGGAAGAAATACAAGAAAGGGTAACAAATGAAAAAATTTGAGTTGATTGCACCATGCCACTTTGGTATGGAAGCAGTTCTGAAAAAAGAAATTATAGATCTTGGTTATGATATTTCGCTCGTGGAGGATGGTAGAGTTTCCTTTATAGGAGATGAAGAAACGGTCGCCCGGGCAAATATTTTTTTGCGTACACCTGAGCGCATTATGATTAAAATTGCTTCTTTTCGGGCCACGACATTTGAAGAGCTTTTTGAAGGTACAAAGGCACTTAACTGGGAAGAATATCTGCCAAAGGACGCAAAATTCTGGGTGGCAAAGGCAGCCAGTGTAAAGAGTAAACTGTTTAGTCCAAGTGACATTCAGTCAATCATCAAAAAGGCGATTGTAGAACGTTTAAAACAAGTGTATAAGATCAGCTGGTTTGAGGAGACGGGAGCATCTTATCCGCTACGCGTTTTTCTGCATAAAGATATTGTGACGATTGCACTTGATACCACCGGGGAATCCTTACATAAGCGAGGATATCGAAAATTAGTCAGCAAAGCTCCTATTGCAGAAAATCTGGCAGCAGGACTGATCATGCTGACTCCGTGGCGTGAGGGAAGAGTACTTGTAGACCCATTTTGTGGAAGTGGAACCATACCAATCGAAGCTGCCATGATCGCAGCTAATATCGCTCCCGGAATGAACAGATCTTTTACGGCAGAGGCGTGGACGAATCTGATCGGAAAGAGCAATTGGTATGACTGCGTAGATGAAGCAAATGATGTGATCTGCAAAGATGTATCGGTGGATATACAAGGATACGACATTGATGGAGAAATCATTAAAGCCGCCAGAGAAAATGCAGCATCGGCAGGAGTAGAGCATCTGATTCATTTTCAACAGCGTCCGGTTGCCGCATTGTCACACCCTAAGAAGTATGGATTTGTAATCACGAATCCGCCATATGGAGAGAGAATCGGAGAGGCAGATCTCTTGCCACAGTTATATCGTGAGTTTGGAACAGCCTGTCAAAATCTCTCGACATGGTCGACCTATGTCATAACCGCGTATGAAAATGTGGAGAAGTATATGTGCAGGAAGGCGGATAAAAATCGTAAATTATATAATGGAATGATGAAAACTTATTTTTATCAGTTCATGGGTCCGAGACCACCAAGAAACAGTCAGGAATCATAGTTAGCTACACATAAAGTCAGGATACAAAAGAGGTTAGATTGTGAACAATCATTTTTCAAAATTTATAGTTAAAATTATTTTATGCGGATCAATACTTATTTTTACAGCAGGATTTATCCTATATCGAGAATTTCTGGTAGAGGAAGTGGAAAGTAAGAACCCCTCTGCAAAGTTGTCTGCAGCCCAGAGTAATGTGCAGAATGAAATGAAAGAAACAAAAAAGAACGAAGATGTGCAACAATATCTGATCATTCCGGTTTCAAGTGATTTAGAGGAGGCAGATATATTGGTGACAAACCAATATATGTCTAAAACGATCAAATTGTCCATTCCGGGAATGAATGCTGATTATTTTAAAGCAACACCGGTACGAGGTCAAAATACACTGCTTAAGAATGTTTATTATGAAGAAACGAAAAAGGGAATTGATCTTTATCTGGTATTAGATCAGATTTGTGAGGAAAAGCATTATTTTAATGATTCCTGCATCTGTATGGAATTTATACCGGTAACGGAGCTCTATGAAAACATTGTTGTCTTGGATCCCGGCCACGGTGGAAAGGATCATGGCTCTGTTGCGTATGGTGTGGTTGAAAAAGAGATTACTATGCGTGTTGTGCGAAAAGTCACACAGATGCTGCAGGCAGAGGATGTATGGGTGCTGAATACCAGAAGTACAGATGAGTTTGTTTCTTACGAAAACAGAATTCAAGCGGCAAATGAGATTCAAGCAGATTTATACTTAGCCTTCCATACCAATGCAGATGGAAATACGCGTATCACAAATGGAATCCACACCTATTATGCTGATTCACCGGCTAAAGATGGGCTTACAAGTCAAAAATTTGCAACACTTTTGCAGAACCAGATGGTCATGCAGACAAAGGCTTTTGACAAGGGTACGGATAAATTGAATGCAAAAACGGAAGCACTTAATGAACTGAAGATGCCCGCAGTTATGATAGAGACCGGATATATTACGAATAAACAAGAAGCATTAAGACTGACATCGGATTATTATTTGAATGAACTGGTGCAGGGCGTTTATGATGCAGTTTTACAGTCATATGATGCAATGGGCAAGGACATTAGGAGAGGGAAAAAGTAAATGAGCGATTCAATCATAAAGAAGAAAATCATTTTTGCAACGGGAAATGAAGGGAAACTACAAGAAATCAGAATGATTATGGCTGATCTGAATGTGGATGTCATTTCTATGAAAGAGGCGGGAGTCACACAAGAGATTGAAGAAAATGGAGTTTCATTCGCTGAAAATGCTACGATTAAGGCAACCACAATTATGAAGGAAACCGGCATTCTGACATTGGCTGATGATTCCGGACTTGAGATTGATTATTTGAATAAAGAACCAGGTATTTATTCTGCGAGATATCTGGGAGAGCATACGCCGTATAGTGAAAAAAACCGCATCATTATGGAGCGGCTTAATGGGGTTCCTGATGAAAAAAGGACTGCACGGTTCGTCTGTGCAATCGCTGCAGCATTACCAAACGGTGAGGTTATCACTACGACCGCCTCTGTTGAGGGGCGCATCGGATATGAAGAAAAAGGAG
>JAAYYM010000546.1 GCA_012515365.1 Clostridia bacterium | reverse complement strand
TCCGCACCGGGAGCGCCGCTTCGTCAGGCGATGATTGATAAAGGAATCGGAAAAGATGTATACAGCGTCTATGAAGAAGGGATTAAACAGCCATATTTCAGTGTAATTGCCAAAAATGCGAATCCGGAACAGAAACAGGAATTTCTTGACACTTACAGGGAAGTGCTGGAAAAGCAGGTAAAAGACGGAATTGATAAAAAGGCATTGTATGCAGCCATTAATCATTACGAATTCAGACATCGAGAAGCTGATTTTGGCCGCTATCCAAAGGGACTGATGTATGGCTTGCAGATGTTGGATTCCTGGCTTCATGATGATACAAAACCGTTTATTCATGTAGAAGCAAATGGAACTTATCAGAAGTTAAAAGAGCTTGTGAAAACAGATTACTTTGAACAGCTCATACAGAAATATCTGTTAGACAATACACATGGAAGTATTGTTATGCTGACACCGTGCAAAGGTCTTAATATGAAAAAGGACAAGGAGCTTTTTGACAAGCTTCAGGCATACAAAGATACTTTGTCGGAAGAAGAAAAATTAAGAATCGTAGAAGAGACAGCAGCATTAAAAGCTTATCAGGAGGAAGACGATTCGCCGGAAGCACTTGCTACGATTCCGCATCTTACCATTGCGGATTTGAAGAAAGAAGCGGAAACCTTCACAAATGAAGAGCTTTGCTGTGGCAATACAAAAGTGTTATTCCATGATATTTTTACAAATGGTATCGGCTATGTGAAATGGATTTTTAAAATGGATGATATTCCGCAGAGTCTGTTTCCGTATGTGGGAATATTGAAAAATGTAATCGGTTTATTAAATACAGAAAACTACACGTATGCGGATTTGGCGAATGAAGTAAACAGCAGAACGGGCGGAATCGGATTTAATGTAAACCACTTTATAAAAGCAGATTTGTCTTCTTACCATTTTACAATGGATGTGAAAGCACGCTTTTTATTATCGAATATTTCGGACGCATTTACACTTGTATTAGAGCCTGTAAAAAATACAAAATGGCATGATTATAAAAGATTGAAAGAACTTTTGGAAGAAGCAAAATCCCGCCTTCAGTCAGAACTGTTGTCAGCAGGTCATTCTACGGCAATGCTCAGAGCGATATCCTATATTTCGGAACCGGCTGCCGGTACGGAAGTGCTGAATTCTCTTTCACAGTACCGTTTGATAGAAGAACTGCTTGATGATTATGAAAATCGCAAAGAAGATTTAGCAGATAAGCTGGAATATTTAATGAAGCATATTTTCCGTGCGGAAAAAATGATGATTGATTATACGGCACCGAGAGAAGCGTTGGATGATTTATTTGCAGAAGTAGAAAAGCTTGAAGGCAGTCTTTTCACGGATGAACTGACCAATACAGAACCTGTATTTAAGCCTGTTTTAGAAAAGAAAAATGAAGGCTTTTTGACTTCCTCACAAGTACAGTATGTATGCCGCGCCGGAAACTATATAAAGAAGGGACTGGATTATACAGGTGCACTTCGTGTACTTCGCGTGATGTTCAGTTATGATTACCTTTGGAATAACGTAAGAGTAAAAGGTGGTGCATACGGATGTATGTGTGGCTTCTTAAAGAGTGGAGAGG
This sequence comes from Clostridia bacterium, assembly GCA_012515365.1. Next base: position 695 of record JAAYYM010000546.1, on the reverse strand, counting down.
CTTATTTCGTATCTTATCGTGATCCGAATTTGGAAAAAACCATTGAAATATACGAAAAAGCTGCAGATTATATTCGTGGGTATGATGGTGATGAAGAAGAAATGACACAGTATATTATTGGTGCAATCAGTGAACTGGATGTGCCGAAATCACCACAGGCAAAGGGCGGATACGCACTTGGATGCTATTTAACAGGTACGACCTATGAGATGATTCAGAAGGAACGTGATGAGTTACTGGCTACAACTGCAGAAATTATTCGGGGACTTGCTGATTACATTAAGGCGTTTATGGAAGATGAATGTGTTTGTGTAATCGGTAAAGACGAAAAGATTAAAGAGTCAAAAGATGTATTTAAAGTTACAGAGCAGATGTTCCGATAAAAGTAATGAAGCATGTCAAAAAAGGTTTCGTGATTTAAAAGGAGGAATGGTTATGAAAAAGAGAAGTTTTATAGCACTTTTATTATGTGCTTTCATAATGACCGGTTGTGGCGCTGCAAAAGAAGAAGCTGCGATGACAGCTGCAGCACCGGCGGCAGCTGCCGAAGAGATGGCAAGTGGTCATTATCTTTATGATAATGCAATGCCTACGGAAGAAGCTATGGCAGAAGAAGCTGTTGAAGAACCGGTAGAGGCAGAAAAAGCTTCTGAGGTAAAAGATCCCCTTGCAGACAGAAAGTTGATTACAACGAT
>JAAYYM010000545.1 GCA_012515365.1 Clostridia bacterium | reverse complement strand
GTCGGTAAAAAGGATCTATGAAGGGAGGAACAGATCATGATAGAAGTAAAAGATTTAAGTAAGAATTATGGCGAAATACAGGCAATTGATCATATTAGTGTTTCGATCAATGAAGGAAATATATTTGGTCTGATCGGAACAAATGGTGCCGGAAAAAGTACATTATTAAAAACCATTTGTGGGATCTTAAAACCTGCAAACGGAGAGGTTCTTATTGATGGTGAAAATGTATATGAAAGTGAATCAGCGAAACAGAAAATATTTTATATTTCGGATGATCAATATTACTTTGCGAATGCAAATGCAAATGATATGAGAAGTTTTTATGAGGCAGTATATTGTGATTTTGACAGGCAGAAATTTAATGAATTGATTCAAAAGTTTAATTTAGATGCAGATAGAAAAATAAACACATTTTCCAAAGGTATGAAAAAGCAGCTCGCAGTCATTCTGGGTGTATGTGCAAATACGAAATACTTATTATGTGATGAGACCTTTGACGGATTAGATCCGGTTATGCGTCAGGCTGTCAAAAGTATTTTTATCGGGGAAATGACAGATAGGAAAATGACACCAATTATCGCATCTCATAACCTGCGTGAATTAGAGGATACTTGTGATCATATCGGTGTATTACATAAAGGTGGTATTTTACTTTCAAAGGATCTGGAAGAAATGAAACTGAGTCTTCATAAAATACAGTGTGTATTTAACAATGAGGAGGCAAAGGATAAATTTATTTCACTCACCAATCCAATAAAGATCGAACAAAGAGGTTCTCTCTATTTATTGACTATTCGTGGAGAAAAACTGGATATTGAAAATAAGATCAAGGAGACAGAAATGATATTTAGTGAATTACTATCATTGTCACTTGAAGAAATATTTATCAGTGAAACGGAGGTAGTTGGATATGACATCAAAAGCCTTATTCTTTAAGCTTATGAAAGAGGATTTCAAGAAGAAAATATGGATTATTGTATTGGGACTGATCGTTTCTTTATTTGTAAATCCAATTCGTGTCTTAATGCATATAGAAAATACGTTGGTTACAAATCCATTGGTTGATCATAAAGTTATGACAGATATTATTTTTTATGATCTTTTACCATATAATGTGGGTATGTCTGTTGTACCGGCTGTGATTGCTTTCTTACTTGCAATTGTGGGATTTTCTTACTTATTCAATAAGAAAAAAGTGGATCTTTATCATAGTCTGCCGATCAAGAGAGAACGTTTATTTCTGATCATATATTTAAATGGAATCATTTCTTTTTTGATCGTAAGCGTGATAACGTCATTTGTTCTAATTCTGGCGATCATGTCAAAGGGATATCTGACTGTAAATATTTTAAGTACGATCGGAAGTATATTAATTGCTACCATCATTTATTTTTTACTCTTTTATCATGTTGCCATTGTTGCAGTTATGCTGACTGGAAATATCATAACCGCTGCTTTAGGTAGTGGCGTATTATATCTTTATGGATGGCTGATGCAGGATTTGTTACAAAATTATTTTAATCAGTGTTTTGTATCATCCTATCGTATTAATACCGACATAATCGATTATATACCGATTATTTCACCGGTCAGCTCATTGATTCAGTGGATTAGTATATATAATGATGTAGCGGATATAAATGGAGGAAAGCTTACTCTTTGTTTGATCAATGCTTTGATTCAAGGTGTTATAGCACTTATTGTGGCAATCATATTGTATAAAAAGAGAGAGTCAGAGGTAGCAGGAAAAGCGATGGCGTTTAAATTTGCACAGCCCGTGATCAAAGTATTGCTGATGCTTATGCTGACACTTATGGGCGGTCTTTACTGCAGCCTGTTTGCACGCAATGGTTACAACAGTCTTTTCTGGTATTGGTTTGGATTTATTGTGGCCGCTATTCTCTCACATTGCATCATTGAGATCATTTATCATGCCGATTTTAAAGCATGTTTTCAGAGAAAGCTTCAGTCATGTGTGATCATTGCGGCAGCAGCGCTGATCGGAAGTTGTTTTCAGTATGATCTGCTTGGCTATGACAGATATTTACCAGACGAGAATCAAGTTGAATATTGTTCTGTCAATTTTGACAATATAAATTCAGAACTCGAACCTTATAAAATAAAAGAAGATGAGAGCGGAAAGAAAGTATTACAATATAC
>JAAYYM010000066.1 GCA_012515365.1 Clostridia bacterium | reverse complement strand
TCGTAAAATGTGCAGTATCGGACATGCCCAGTTCATCCAGTTTTTCATTCATCATATCTACAAACGCTTCATGAGATCCCGCCACATAAGTAGCAAGTCCCACTGCTGCATCTGCTCCGGATTTAAGGATCGTTCCGTAGAAGAGATCACGCACAGTTACTGTTTCATGTTCTAAAAATCCTACATTACTGCAGTCATTCACATAGCTGTAATCTGTAATATCTAATGTCATCGTAAAGGTATCATCAAGGTCTGTAACATGCTCTGCTGCAACCAATACCGTCAATACCTTTGTCATGGATGCCGGCCAGATTTTAGTCTGCGCATCCTTTTGTGCCAAAATCAGGTTTTGACTTTCGTCTACCAAAATGGCATGCTCGCTCACAATGTCTGCGCCCAGGCTGAGTGTCTGTTCGTTTGCCGTGGCTGTAGGTATGAGGGCGGTCTGCTCCTCTGCCTCATTTTCTGATACTGTATTATCACTAAGAGAAGCACTGCTGACACTATCAGACAAGGTCAGATTTTCTGCTGATATTGTCTGATTCGATTCGTCCGTGCCCTGTGCTTTTTCAAATATTTTCGTTCCTGCAAATATAAGTAATCCTATGACAGCTGCACCCAGTATAAATGGTAAGAACAGCTTAAACAGCTTACGAAATAACATCTGCCGTCTTTTACTGCGTAACATTTCCTGTCTATGCTTAGCACGTCGTTCTGCCCTTCTTTGTGCCGCCTCTTCGTCCATTTCCCAATCATTCATTATAATACAACACCCTTATTGCTTTTTTATCCTTCGCAAAATCTTTTCTATCATACCATATTCTGCTGGATATTTCATTACATAATTATTTCCATATTTGTGTGTATTTATACTTCGAAATCAAGGCACATTCTGACTTCCATATTAGGTCTGACATCTGCGTTCGCTACAGCAACATGTGCAGGATGAACTGCATAGTTTTTTAATGCTTCTTCATCTGTAAAGCAAGAGTTTAACATCAGGTCTGCTGTTGAAGAATCCAGCGCCTGTGTCTGTACATGAATCTCTTTCAGTCCCGGAATCACATCCTTGAGCCCTTCCAGTCCCTCTTTAACTTTTCGTTTAATTTCTGCCTTTTCAGCTTCTGTCTTATCCTCTTTGATCTTCCATAAAATAATATGCTTTACCATTGTATGTACCTCCATTTTATTCATTTTAAAATGATAAAACATATATTGTTCAATTGCAAGACATAACTAATTTGTGATTCAGATTCAGCTGCATTAAGCATGTGGAATATTAGTAAATTCAGATATTTCCCGACTAATGGTAACAATGTCATCAACTGAAAGATCTGCCAACCGACTATGTCCGGTGATCCTCGCAAAGGTTTTGAGTTCTGCAAAGGTCACATTGAAATAATTTGCCACACGCCTTGCAGAAGCCTCAATATTCATCCTGCTCCTAAGTTCGGGATCCTGTGTTGCAATACCTACCGGGCAGTTACCGCTGCCACAAATCCTGTATTGCTGACAGGCAGCTGCGATCAATGGTGCACTCGCTACTGCGATTGCATCCGCTCCCATGGCAATTGCTTTTGCAAAATCCGAAGACACGCGCAGGCCACCTGTAATAACAAGCGAAATATCAGAATGTACGCGATCCAGATAGGTTCTCGCACGATAAAGCGCATAAATAGTCGGAACAGTAGTTGCTTCTCTCAGGAAATATGGGCTTGATCCGGTTGCACCACCTCGCCCATCTATCGTGATAAAATCAGGCTCTGCAAAAACACAAAATTCCAGATCACGTTCAATACGTCCCGCAGCAATCTTGATTCCAATCGGTCTGCCGCATGATCTTTTTCTCAGCATGGAAACCATATCTTTTAAATCTTCTTTTGAAGAAATCTCTTCAAATTTGCTTGGACTTTGTACATCTTCCCCTGGCTCTTTTCCTCTCAGTTCTGCGATTTCTTTCGTAACCTTACTACCTGGCAAATGTCCTCCCATTCCTGGTTTCGTACCCTGTCCGATTTTTATTTCAATTGCATCTGCATTTCTCAAGTTCTCATCTGTCACACTATATTTATTCGGTATATATTCAAAAATATATCGATAAGCCTGCGCACGTTCCTCAGGTAATATACCGCCTTCTCCACTGCACATGGCTGTATGCGCCATTGCAGAGCCTTTTGACAAAGCTGTTTTTATTTCCTTGGACAAAGCTCCAAACGACATATGAGAGACATAAACAGGGGCTTCCAATATCATTGGTTTTTTCGCATGCTTTCCGATTACAGTCATAGTATCGACAGGATCATGATCATCAAGCGGCATCGGATTAAGCTGCGCACCTAAAAGCAGAATATCATCCCAAGAAGGCAACGGCATTTTTGTTCCCATTGCTGCACTGATCGAATTCCCACTCACCGCCATCTGATGGATTTCTTCCATATATCTGCTGGATGGATCATTTCTCACAAACGCCTTGTCATAGCTCAAATCCATTTCAGGCTCTTTCTCCTCACTAACTGGATCCTCATCCTCTTCTACAACCGGCTCGAACTTCTCAACCGGCTGCTTACATACCGGACAGACATCTATTTCACTGATTAATTTGCCTTCCTTTTCTTCATCAAACAGGTAACCACACACACTACATCGATATACTGCCATATATATTCCTCCTGTCAGTTCTTACATGTTTTTTTTCTCAATATTAATGAGAGTTCTTCCACAATTTTCAGTTCATTAATCCATTTTCTTCAATAATAATTACACAATATACATTATAATATTTCTATATTATATCAAATCAGTTCGTATCATGTCAATTTTCAGAACATTTCAAATATACCAAAAACAGCGCAAAGGCTTAGACACTTTGCGCTGTTTGAATGGTATCAAACTATATGAATGAACTAATATCAATTAAGAAATATCAATTTCCGGTGGTTCATCCAGATGCTCCGAAACATACTTCCCATTTTTCTTTCTTTGTCTGACACACTCAGACAATAGATATTCGATCTGTCCGTTGACAGAACGGAAGTCATCTTCAGCCCATGCGGCAATGGCTTCGTAGAGTTTTTCAGATAATCTGAGTGGAACCTGCTTCTTCCCCTTTTCCACTAATACAGACTTCCGGTATTAACGATAGGCTGTGTATCATGATTGCCGCATAATACAACCAGAAGATTAGAAACCATAGCTGCTTTCCGCTCCTCATCAAGCTCAACGATCTGTCTTTCACTTAGCTTATCCAAAGCCATCTCAACCATGCCAACTGCACCATCTACGATCATTTTTCTGGCATCGATGATTGCAGACGCCTGCTGTCTTTGTAGCATAACAGCTGCTATTTCTGTCGCATATGCCAAATACGTAATACGTGCTTCAATAATCTCAAGCCCTGCATCTTTCACACGCTGCTGTATTTCTTCACGAATACGTGATGCTACGATTTCACTAGATCCTCGCAAACTTCCTTCATCTGCGACTCCGTCACCGGTGGTATCTACGTTTGGTGCTACATCATATGGATATATTCTTACAATGTTACGTAGTGCACTGTCACACTGCAATGACAAATACTCCATGTAATTGTCTACATTGAAAACAGCCTTTGCTGTATCTGTTACTCTCCACATAACAGCAATCCCAATTTCAACCGGATTTCCAAGACAGTCATTCACTTTCTGACGATTGTTATTTAGTGTCATGATCTTAAGTGAAATCTTTTTATTAACCGTTTCTCCTGCGTGTGCCGGATTTGCTGTAGTCAAAGCTGAGATGGCATTTCTCGCTACATCGCCACTCTGACTAAGCTTTGTTTTTGCTGCAGGATTTACTGCAGAGCAAAATGGATTCACAAAATAAAATCCGTCTCCGCGAATCGTACCTACATACTTGCCAAACAGTGTTAACACCAATGCTTCTTGAGGTTTTAGAATTTTAAGGCCTAGATAAGGGATCCAGCCAACTGCTACGTAAATCGCGCAGATAATAGAAATGGCAATTGATACGGATCCTGCCAAAATCATTCCTACGAATGCTGCAATATAAACTAAAGTAATCACAAAAAGTGCCAACATACCATTCTTCTTTTTCGTTAATAATTTTTCCATGGTAATTCCTCCTTTTCTTTTGTATCGTTATGATATCATATTGATATCACTTTGTCAACATATCAAAATAAAAAAACAGCATGTCAAAACTGACATGCTGTTTCACATTATTAATCTTCGTAAGGTTTCATCGGAATGATGGTTCCGTCTTCATTATACTTAAGTTCTCTGTATTTAACGCAGCGTTTATGGTTTACACCACCTGACAGCTCACAGTCATGATAGAATAAATACCATTTTCCCTTATACTCTACGATAGAGTGATGAGTCGTCCATCCAAGTACAGGTTCTAATATTCTTCCACGATATGTGAATGGGCCTGTTGGGCTTTTTGATGTAGCATAAACAAGATAATGCGTACTTCCTGTCGAATATGATAAGTAATAGAGTCCATTATATTTGTGCATCCATGGACCTTCAAAATATCTTCTGTCCTCATCTCCTGCTGTTAATGGTTTCCCATTCTCATCAAGGATCGTGATTTCCTGTACATCCGATGCAAAAGAAAGTAAATCGTCGCTCATAAGTGCTACTCTTGGTCCGATTGCCGGCTCATCGCCTGATGGACCCTCAGCGTCTTCTACGAACGTTCCTGTAGCCCATTTTTCCAGCTGACCACCCCAGAGACCGCCAAAATATACATATGTCTTTCCATCTTCATCCATAAAGCTTGCAGGATCAATACTGTAGCTTCCCTGAATGTAGTTTGGTTCTGCTTTAAATGGTCCTACCGGACTCTTTGAAGTCGCAATACCAATGCGGAAAATTCCATCATGATCTCTTGCCGGGAAAAATAAATAATAGGTGTCATTTTTAAGCACAACATCGGGTGCCCACATCTGCTTGCTTACCCACTCTACGTCACGCATATGCAGAGCTTCTCCATGATCAACACAAGGCGCATCTATATCATCCATAGAGAGGATATGATAATCTTCCATTGCATATTGGTCACCATTATCATTGTCTTCACAATCATGTGCCAGATCATGAGATGGATAAATGTAAATCTTGTCATTAAATACATGTGCAGAAGGATCTGCTGTAAAAATATCTGTTACAAGTGGTTTGTTTGGTTTTGAACAATTAGTCATCAAAATTCCTCCGTTGGATTTTCTATGAAGCATATCCTAATTCTATCAATTTGGTCTGAATTATGCTTACCAAAACTTGCTTTTTTGTTATCACTTCTTGTCAATTTCGATGACAATATCCATGTATTTTCAGTTATTTACTGTTTATTCCCATTTTATAATTTTTTCTCTGACAAAATCAATATTTTCACCGGACACGCTAAATTCATCCAGCCCAAAACTCAGTAATAATGAGGTCGCATTGATATCCCCTGCCATTTCACCACACATACCCACACTAATGTGATTTTCATGCCCGGCTTTGATCACATGCTCAACTGCTGTCAGAACAGCAGGGTGAAAATAGGTGTAAAAAGTAGCAACTTTTTTGTTCCCTCGATCAACTGCTAAAAGGTACTGGGTCAAGTCATTTGTTCCGATGCTGAAAAAGTCTGCTTCCTTCGCAAAGTCTGATGCAAGTAAAACACTTGCCGGTGTTTCGATCATCATCCCAAGCTCGATATGTTCATCATACCTGATTCCCTCTGCTTTGAGTTCTGACTTGCATTCCTCTACCAGCTGCTTTGCCTGTCTGAGTTCCTCAAGTGAAATAATCATCGGAAACATGATCCGTACATTGCCATAAACACTGGCACGTAAAATAGCACGTAACTGCTGCTTAAATATATCCTTCATTTCCAGAGAAATCCGAATTGCCCGGAAGCCAAGGTAGGGATTTTGTTCCGGTTCAAGTGTAAAATAAGGCAGTGCTTTGTCACCACCGATATCAAGCGTTCGGATTGTCAGCTCTTCTTTACATAGCTTCGCTGCCTGTGCATATACACAAAACTGCTCTTCTTCTGTCGGAAAATGTGTGTTCTCTATATAGAGGAATTCACTTCTAAACAATCCCACCCCATCCACATGGTATTCTCCTGCTTTCTTTATATCCTCGATACTGCGCACATTGACGCATAATCGAATGCGTTTTCCTGATTTCGTAACAGTCGGAGTAGCTCTCAACTCTCTCAGTTTCTCCTTGTTCTCTTTAAACAAAACTTCTTTCCTTTGATGTTCCTTTAATGTCACATCATCCGGTTCCACAACAATGACTCCCTGTTGTGCATCCATGCAGACCATCATCCCATTCTGCACATAAGAAAGCACCTGATCTACTCC
>JAAYYM010000544.1 GCA_012515365.1 Clostridia bacterium | reverse complement strand
TTTGCAAAGAAAATGTATCGCTATATGATCAGAGACAATGAGCTGATCGGTAAAGAAATTTGTATGGTTATGTTCGAACAGTCTGTAATTTATGGTACGGCAAGTGAAAAGGCATCATTGGAAAGTGGCGGAATCACAGCCTATAATTATCTGATAGACAAAATTAAGAAGCTGGAACTGACACCGGCACAGCTTGCACTTGATCCGTGTTCAGCGTCCTGTGTTGTCACATCCACTGCGGGTGAAGTTTTAGCATGTGTAACTTATCCTGGATATGACAATAATAAAATGGCAAACAGTATTGATGCTGCTTATTATAACAAATTAAGAGAAGATCTTTCTCTTCCATTGTATGATTATGCAACACAGCAGAGAACAGCTCCTGGTTCAACCTTTAAAATGGTATCAGCGGTTGCAGGGTTGGAAGAAGGCGTCATCGATACCAGTACTTTGCTCACTTGTCATGGTATTTATGAGAAAGTAAAACCATCTCCAAAGTGCTGGATTTATCCGGCGGCTCATGGAGAATTAAATGTAGTAGGCGGCATACAGAATTCCTGTAACTCATTCTTTTACGAAGTAGGATACCGTCTCAGTACAAAACCTGATAATACGTATGATGCAGAGCAAGGCTTGGAAAAACTGGCTAAATATGCGGATATGTTTGGACTATCAGAAACTTCTGGTATAGAAATTGTTGAAAATGAACCAAATGTATCAGATGAAATCCCAATTCCATCGGCAATCGGACAGGGTACTAACAACTTTACTACAGTTGGTCTTGCACGATATGTAAATACAGTAGCAAATGGAGGTACCTGTTATAATCTGACGTTATTAAGTAAAGAAACGGATTCTGAAGGAAATGTGATCAAGACTTATGCGCCAACAATCAGAAATCAGGTTCAGATTAAGGAATCCACATGGGATGCAGTACATCAAGGTATGCGTGGTGTTGTTCAAAATGCAGCTGTATTTGATAAAGTACCGATGGCTATAGCCGGAAAGACAGGAACAGCTCAGGAGAAAACGACAAGAGCCAACCATGCATTGTTTGTCGCTTATGCACCATATGAAGCTCCTGAAATCACAATCGCAACGCGTATTGCTTTTGGTTATACATCAACCTATGCGGCTGAAATATCAAGGGATGTTATCAAATATTACTTTAAACTGGAAGACAGTGATGTATTGCTTAGTGGTGAGGCATCTGAGGTCAGTGGCACTGTAATCGAAGATTAAAAGGGGTGTTATAGTTGAAAAATTTAGTAATGATCAAAAGTTTTCATGATGGAATTTCTGTTATTATTAATCCAGAGATACCCTTTCAGGATATTTATCTGGAGGTTGCTAAAAAATTCCGCGAATCTGCAAAGTTTTTTGGTGACGCAAAAGTAGTTCTTTCATTTGAAGGGCGAGAACTGGATCAGGCAGAGGAAGATCTGCTGTTAAATGCCATAACAGAGAACTCATCGATTCAGGTGTTATGTCTGATTGCGACAGATGAAGATAAAAATAAATTATTTATCAAGGCAAAAAATCAACTGGTTCATAACGAAGAGGATTCGACAGGTCAGTATTATAAAGGAACACTTCGAGCAGGACAGGTCTTAGAATCTGATAACAATATTATTATTTTAGGAGATGTCAATCCGGGGGCTAATGTTATTTCTAATGGTAATATCATTGTGCTTGGCACGCTGTATGGCCATGCACATGCCGGTGCATCCGGAAATCAAAAGACATTTATTGTTTCACTGGATATGCAGTCCAATAAAATCCAAATCGCAGACTGTGAAGAAATTGTAAATATGAAAACAAACAGATGGGGAAAAACCAAAAACGTACCTAAGATTGCATATGCAAAAGAAGGAGATATTTGTATTGACGCGATTACAAAAGAATTACTAGGCAATCTGCCATTATAGGAGTTGCATAGGGGACAATATTTCATAAACCGGAGGTTAGAACGAATGAATGAAGTTATTGTCGTCACGTCAGGAAAAGGCGGAGTTGGAAAAACCACAACTACCGCAAATATCGGAGCCGGACTTGCAAGTCTGGGGAAAAAAGTTGTATTGATTGATACTGATATCGGTCTGAGAAATCTTGATGTTGTTATGGGCCTTGAAAACCGGATTGTTTACAATCTGG
>JAAYYM010000543.1 GCA_012515365.1 Clostridia bacterium | reverse complement strand
TTCTTCCTTTTTATAAACATCTGTCGTCGAATCATCCTGTCCCTCCACAATATAATGAAGGACTACTTTAGAATCAGGACTCGTCGCATATTCAATAATGGTTTTGTCAGCAAACATGGATAATTCAGGTACGATATCAATATAATCCATAAAGAGCTTGAAAAACATATTTTTATGAATGAAATCTTTTATAAAACGCTTGAGCATCTGATTGATCCTGTCGTTGCGCTCTTCTTTCATATCTTCACTATAATGCTTGAGCAGTGCCAGTCTGCAGGCATCGTTCAGATTCTCACCCATTCTGTAATTCCGGATCAGCTGTTCAAACACAGAATCTTCCACGATTCTTCTGTTTACAAAATACTCGTATGCATGAAATGACAAATATGCCATCTCCACTGAGGTGTTCGATCCCTCCTTGATGTATTCGCTAAAGATCGTGTCCTTTTCACCTACGGTAGCTCCGGTATAAAGCATTTGGATCAGGATTCGTTCCTTGAGTTTATGTGAATCGATGTCAAATGCCGCTGCTGCCTTCCAGATATTTCGCATTTCCTTTGTTAGTCCGTAAAAGTTTTCAACCAGATATTTTAAGGTATGATCATCATATTTTCCATGTCTGAATGCCTGATAACATAGACTAAGCAGCATGTCATCCGGCAGAAAATCAGTCATCGTCAGATGATAGTTGCATAAACGCACACATGTCTTTGGCTGGATCTGCTCAACCCCATATTTCTGTATAATCTGATAGCCTTCCTCATATTTACCACGCATAATCAGATAGCTGATCAATTCGCCTCTATCCTTTGCATCCAGATCATCATAATTGCAGGCTAGTAACAGATCATCCAAAAGTTCATACATTTCGTTTTCATAATAATACTGAATCAATGCAATCCTAAGCTCTCGTTTATAACTTTCTCTGACAATCGCAGAATCCACCAGCACACGACAGCACTCTGCGTTTCTATGGTCAATGATCAGATAATGCTTTTTCCCTTCACTGACGGACAGACAAAATCCGATATTGGAGCTTACATAAGTCTTAATGACAGACATATAGCTGTCTCTGTCCTCAAAAAGTGCTACTGCAGAATTCTCTGGAATATAGAATCTGTTTCCGTTTTCATCCTCCATAAACAGTTCGTATTCTCTGCTATAGATTTGCGGATAAGCCAGCATTCCGTCAATCACCGGATATTCATATTCTTCTGTCAGCTGATCATGGATGACAATGACCTTTTTCATCCGCGAAAGAGGAAGCTGTACCTCATGGATAAACATAAGTTTTGCCAAATGTGGAGCCAGTTCTGTCGTTACATCCTCTACTGTAAAGATCCGACTGTATAGATAAGCAAGATCACGATTGATATGCTCAGCCTTGATCTGTTCCTTTACAAATTTCTGCATAAGCCGTTCATAGCTTCGTACCATTTCCGGCATTTCATTTTCGTGACGCAGAATATTGGCATACAAAAATGCCATTTTGTTATATTGAAGTTCCACATTATAGGAAAAATACATCAGCACAGGTTTTGGTAATATATCCTGATAGTTTAACGGA
>JAAYYM010000752.1 GCA_012515365.1 Clostridia bacterium | reverse complement strand
CCATGCCGCTGGTTTCTGACATGCGCTTTGCCGCGCGTCCTGTTGGCGCAGCAAGAATAATGGTGTTTCCGCTGGCTTGGTAAATCCGGATGATGCTGTTTGTGGTGGTGGTTTTCCCTGTGCCAGGGCCACCGGTTAGCACCATGACTTTTGAGTTTATGGCACACTGAATGGCCTGAAGCTGTACTTCGTCATAGCGGATGCCCGATTGCTTCTCCACTGCCCGGATAATATGCTCCGGGTTTGAGATTCCTTCCACGCGCTTTGCCTGGATGAGCCTGGACAGCTTCTTGGCAACACCTGCTTCTGAATAGTAAAAGGGCGGCAGGTAGATCGCATCCGTCATATCGGGTTCAGACTCCGTGCCAGAGACCTCAATAACGTGTCTTTCAATGATCACATCCTTTGCTCGGATCATCTCGTCCAGGGACATGCTGAGAAGGTGCTCCGCTACGTCCAGTAATTCACAGCCTTTGGCAATCAACTGCTCTCGCAGGGCATAACAGTGGCCTTCCTCTGATATCTTATTGAGCGCATACAGTAAGCCACTCCGGCAGCGGGCATATTTCTCTTTCTCCATGCCCAGCTTCATGGCGATGGTATCCGCAGTTTTGAAGCCAATCCCCCAGATATCGTCAGCCAAACGATAGGGGTTCTCATTCACAATGCTGATGCTGTCTTTGCCGTATGCCTTATAGATCCTCGCCGCATGCGCGGTGGAAACATCGTGGGACTGCAGAAAAATCATCACGTTCTTGATTTCCTTCTGCGTTTCCCAGCCTTTTTGAATCATCGCGACCCGGCGTGCGCCTATGCCTGGCACCTCAATCAGGCGAGAAGGCTCGGATTCAATGACATCAAGCGTTTGATCGCCAAATTGCGCAACGATCTTTCTGGCATACTTCGGGCCAATGCCCTTAATCAAGCCACTTCCCAGATACTTCTCTATGCCATAGACCGAAGCGGGCAAGGTTTCTTCCCATGTGTGCGCTACGAATTGCCGACCGTACTTGCTGTCAACCTTCCAGTCCCCTGTGACAAGGAGGACTGAGCCAACATGCACGTTCAACAGGTTACCAACAACAGCAATGAGGTCGGTGTATCCCTTCACACGGGCCTTGATAATGGAATACCCATTGCCTTCATTCCTGTAGGTGATGCGTTCAACCACACAGCGAATCTTGACCATGGATAACATTATATCAACAAGCGATTTCCCGAACAAGAACACTAAATGCCGGCGATCCGTGGGGATCCATGTATTCAGGAACAATTCCTTATCATCTCCTGTGATCCGTATCTATGCCGCTAGGGCTTTTTTGCAGAAATAGCGATGAGACTCATGGCCATTCCCGTGACCGCGTACCTGTGTTGTTTGAATAAGATTCAAAGATGCCAGGGTATAACAAGTTTGCCTGACGGTTCCGATCTTAATGCCCAGGGTCAATTCGATGTCCCGGCAGCTAAACATCCTTGTCGGGTCCTCCCGAAGCATTCGGATGACAGACAGGGCGCGCTGGGAAAATTCGCTTTGGGATTCCTGCATCGCTCTGAGGATATCCTCCTCAGTAATGCCCAGCCTGTGAAGATGTGGCTTAGTATCGATGATTCTTAATTGCTTGCCTTGCTGTGTGGTGATATATGCAATGATCGTTTCAGGGGTCGTGCATTTTTCGATGCCATCGATGCTCTGAATTGTCTTTTGCCGAGATGCTATTTCTGGCGTTTTCTTCCGGGAGGGCAAAGGCGTATCCCTCTCTTCAACCACCGGATGTATGGCTATTGGCTGATGTGGGGGCTTGTTTTCTTCAGGCTGTTTCTCTTCCATTTTACTCCGATGCTTTTGCGCGATATAGGCCTCAAAGCCGCTCACGCTTCGGGAGAGCATCCCCAGATAGTATTCCAGAAAGCAAGTAAGGTCCCCTTCGCCCCTGACATCCTGAACAGTATCCATGGCCTTGTAGTAGAGAATCCCATCCTGAGCAATCATCCCGGATAAGGCAAACTGCCGGAAGAACGAATAGCCGTTGCGCATCAGGATCATGTAACTAAGCATACGGGCCAGGCGCTCATTTCCCTCGTCAAAGGGCCGGACCAGGAGGATAACCGCCTG
>JAAYYM010000542.1 GCA_012515365.1 Clostridia bacterium | reverse complement strand
TTAGCTCTGTTTTTTCTGATATTCACTTGATTTGATCTGATATAACTACGATTAAACCCTTGCCCATCAAAAGAAACACATCGATCAATGCGGCTGCCATTAAGCGTCGTTACCAGCTGAGCGAAATTGCCCCCCTTTGAATGTCCCGCCACGGTGATATTGCTATACGCTCCACATTCATCTCGGATAAATGAATCAGCTCTCTTTTGTAACGCTGTTTCTTTCACATACTCTCCACTAAAATTATCAGCCCATGCCTGATAGGTTCCACCTGTTCCACGATATATAACGGTTGCCTCTTGTTGCTCGTTGACAAAGCAGGCGGCATGGATATCATGTTCATTGACTGTTTGAGTCACGGTCAAATCACATATGTTACCTTTTGATTCAGATATCTCATTTAATATATAAATCATATCTTCCTGTGTCATCCCGCCCCGCGCAGGAGGAAGCTTTGATGGGTCAAAATTCCCATCAGGAAAACGCATGTTATCAATGGTATTTCCTACTGCTCCTAATTCCAATGAATTATCAAGATAGAGATAATTACTAAGTAATAGCAGATCTCGTTCACTTAGTTCATTCTTAGATGTTACATTACTCATTTAAACACCAGCCAATCTTTAATTCTAGTTGTCCCAGTCGCAAAAGATTTCCTGAGAAAATTTCAGTTTCTGAGACAGTCTTGATACCATTGATTCTGGTTCCGTTAGCAGAATCAAGATCCTTGATAAAAAAACGACTGTTTTTTTGCGATAATTCACAATGCTTTGCTGATATTGATGGCTCGCATGAGATCACCACATGACTTTCATTTGAGTTTCTTCCGATTATAACGCTGTCTTTTAGTGGAAATGAGAAATAATTTGCCGGATTGCTTTGATCGGTCAGTGATATTTCATACACATCGTCACTTTGAAATAAGAGCATCGTCGTCTCTCCTTCTGCGTATCCAGACATTTCCCTCTGCCTGCCGGAAAATTCATTTTTTAGCAAAACAGTTTTTTGTTCTTCCACTAAAAAAGGCTGCACTAGCGGTATCTCTTGATTACGCTTATGACTTAACCATAAAAAGAGTCGATAAAAAATGCTTAAAATAGCAGTCACGATCAACATGATACAGATCACTATAATCATCCATCTTGCATTTTCCTCTTCTTGCCCTTTCTGTAGGGCTGCCAGTTCTTCTTTTAGATTCTTTGACTGTTCCTGTTCCGAAAGCAGCTTCTTTTCAATCATTTTGACATCATCGTCGGAAGAGATCTGTTCATTTAGATTTTCTTCATGATGAAGCTCCTCATTTTCAGTCTGAAGCTCTTGCTGTGATGGAAAAGGAAGTCTTAGATTAACAAGCAATAATTGTTCGACCCCCTGCTGCCTAAGCGTCAGCCTGGATTTCATCGTTGCCCCATTTCTAAGTGTTTGATCAGGAATCACGGTCAGATGCATCACGTCTCTGTCAGAAAGTAATGCTTCTATAACCGGATTCATCTCTTTTTTCTCAGGTTTCATATCCATGTCAATGGTTCCGACGTCATCAAGCGTATAAAAACGACCATTACTCTTTCTCGAAACAGCATTCAGCCACATACTCTCTTCACTATCTGTGTTGTGAGATAAGGCAACAATATCAATGGGGCAGCTATACTCACCCAGCAGCTGGTTTAACTCTTCCAGCTGCTGTAGTGACTGCAATGACTGCTCACCATCCGTTAATAGAATGATTCTTTTAAAATAGGGTTCCTGTGCATTTTCAAACATCCACTGTTGTGACTCTATGTTCCATTGATTAAGTATTTGGATCAAGCCGCCACATAAATTCAAATCACAATTAATATATTCAATTGCTAACACCTGCTCTTTCAGTTTTGAAAAATCACACGTGTAATCATTTAACTCTAAAACCTCTTCTCCTATGACAGCAAGCTTAAACTGCTCATTCTCCGATGCATATGCCATAATGGACAGCGTAATTCCCTCTAGCTGTTCTTTGTATCGTTTACTGATTGATAAAGAACGGTCTATTGTTCCAGCTCTTTTTTCTCTTCATCAATCAAAGTAACCTGCATTCGTTGTTTCATAGCAGCTGTAATGATTAACTTGATAAAATTACTCTTTCCGCTTCCTGCTCTTCCCAATACCAAATAACAGTAGTTTTCTTTAAATTTTATGGAAGCAGGTGCACCTGTTTCCACAAAGTATCCAAATGGAAGTTCCATCTTATTGATCATGCTTGAAACGATTTCTTCTGATTTAAAGAACGCCTGATATGTCATCTCTTCTGAGAATACCGGAAGCCTTTTTGCAGCTTTGCATGTTTTGAGTTCTTCATTTCGTTTTCTGCAGGCCTCTTTAATCTTCTCTGTTCTTGTATAGTCATCCGTCTCACAAAATAACAAAGCTGTCTGAAATTCCAGTGGCTGATCGTTGATCATTACAAGACCCCTTCCGGCTATTCCATTTTTAGGGCATAGTGTAACCCGATTAACCCTGAGTATAGAAGCATATTGGTACTTATCACTCATTCCGAGACTGATACCGGTTCTGAAATTCTCTGCCAGACGATTTGGCAATTCACTACCCCCAAAACCGCCGGCAGACACCATCAGATAAATGCCACAATTTTCTCCTACCCTTAGCAGTTCCAGAATATCTGATTCAAATATATCACCTGTTTTTTCACGAAACATTGCATAATGATCGATGATCAATATCATACAGGCAAGTGGTTTTACAGTTCGGATATACTGTTTAAAATTTCCTCCCTTCAAAAGTTCCTTTCTTATTGATAACACCTGTTTTATCATATAAAACAATTTCTTAAGATCAAGCAGATCATGTTCTCCTAAAATGCATCC
>JAAYYM010000541.1 GCA_012515365.1 Clostridia bacterium | reverse complement strand
CTTATCGGAATCAAAATCTGTTTTTTGTAACGGGTCTCAATTTTTCTCAAAAAATGATAACATTTTTTATCCGATGCAACCTTATTAGATTCTCCCTCCATTCCTTTTATTATCCTATTATGATAACGATATAACTCCTTATGATAACGTTCCTTTTCTTTTTGCTCTTCTTCCTCCAATTCTTTCTTCGTGTAAGAATTTTTCTTATCCCAATAATCTTGATTGTCAAGTAAATCATCTATGTCTATTGCATAGGCATTCTCAAATTCATTTTTATCTTTAAATGGATCTCCACTAGGTTGCAATTCTTCACATCTTTCCCTTAACAGTTCGCAATAAACCTCGAGATTATAATCTGCTTTGATTTCTACGCCGTCTTCCTCAAAACACAGAGGTCTACTCACGGAGCACTTACCAATAATACTTTCAATATCAAATTTCTTTTTGCGTGACATATATGCCCCTTTCTACACATCCTCTATAATCTACAATTTATATTGAGAGTTGCATTCTGAAAATTTCTTCTAGTGAAGTCCAATCTGGATTTCTATCATCCGCCATAGCATCAAGTAATGACTTATAATAGGCTATTTTTTCTTCTATGTACTGATTAACCTTGTCGATCTTAGGCGCCTTATCAGCCTCTGACATCTTAACTTTCTTTGCCAGTAAATCTTCTACCGCAGCCTTCAAATCATCTTCAAGAACTGTATTAAACAATTCATCAAACAATACTGGTGGCGGACACTTCTTCTCTTCAATCCACTTACAAGCAAGAATAGGTCTCAGAACATAAAAGTATTTCTTGTACTTCACCATATCATCACACAGATATTCATGGTAATTCTTATTAGCTGTACCATAGTAATGATATAATGCTGATTTGCAGGCAAAATACTTGCTAGCCACTGCATAAATATGCTTCCATTCGTCCGTCGTATAATACACTACCGGTGAATTGCTCCACTCAAACAATGTGGCATTGGACTTATGAAAATGCTGAAGCGCTTTCTTCAAATCCCAGCCATTAATATCAAGAACTTCATTTAATTCCCAGTCAATGAAATCCTTCGTTTCACGAAGAGATAAATAAAAATCTTTGTTTCTTACATAGATAAATCTAACATCATAATCACTATCAGGTGAAGCAAATCCCCAGGCGCGGCTACCTGATTCGACTACATGCAATACCTTGATATTTTCTTTTTCCTCAATTTCTCTAATTTTCATAAGAACCAGTTCTTCTACCGGTCCTTCGAAATTCTCATATTTCATCGCGAACCACTCTTTCATTTATTGTCATAACCAGTTCCTGAACCTTCTTCATATCTGGTTCCTCTGGTAGTACTGTATTCTCTGATGCATAATGCAGACGTTTTTCAAAATCTGCAAGCATATTATAAAAACTGCAGCAAAGTATTCAAATACTCCGTCGGCGTTTTTTAAAGGGAAACAAGTAATATCTGAGCTTATGGTCTGAATATCCCTGTCTTCCATATTAAAATGTCGTTTTAAATCCTGATAGG
>JAAYYM010000540.1 GCA_012515365.1 Clostridia bacterium | reverse complement strand
AGGTATTTGTTCATGAATTAGGAGAAAGTGCAGTTGTTCTTGGTATTCGTGCTTACATCAAACAGGAGGATTACTGGAACACACGATGGGCTTTGCTTGAAGAAATTAAATTGTGTTTTGATGAGCATGGAGTGGAAATTCCGTTCAATCAGATTGACGTTCATATTGACAGATAGACAACAAGATCAAAAAATGATATAATTAACCTTAATTTATTGTTCGGAGCAAATGCTTTTGGGAGGAAAATATGTCATTAATACAAGCAATCGTATTAGGTATACTACAGGGGTTAACAGAATTTTTACCGGTGAGCAGTTCAGGTCATCTGGCTATTTTGAAGAATATTTTTCATCTGGATCTTGGTTCCGGAATGCTATATGATGTATTATTGCATGTTGCGACATTGGTTACGATCTGTATCGTATTCTTTAAGGACGTTGCAAAGTTGATTGTAGAATTCATTATGATCGTAATTGATGTTTTTAAAAATATCGGCATCTTTTTTCAGAATACATTTGCACATCGGAATATCAAGTATATTCGGATTACACAGAAGACGTATCGTAAATTTGTGGTGATGTTAATTGTTTCAACGATTCCGACAGGGATCCTTGGATATCTGATGCAGGATATTGTTGAAAAAGCCGGATTATCGTTACTGATTCCGGGAATCTGTCTCTTAGTGACAGGTGGGATTCTTTTGATTACTGATATGGCAGAGACCGGAAAGAAGAAACCAAAGGATGCTTCTATGTTTGATGCATTTACTGTAGGGGTGTGCCAAGGGATAGCAACGCTTCCGGGACTATCTCGTTCAGGAACGACAGTAGCTGCTTGTCTGTTATGTGGTTTTGATAGAAAATTTGCAGTCAAGTATTCCTTTATTATGTCTATTCCGGCTATTATCGGAGCATTGGTGTTACAGCTTGGAAATGTGGCAACTGTTTCTATTAAAACAGTTGAAATCGTATATTATATTATTGGTATGCTGATCGCAGCAGTTGTTGGATTTGTATGCATTAAAGTGATGATTGCAATTGTACAGAGTAAGCGCTTTAAAGGGTTTGCGTTTTACTGCATGGCAATTGGAGCAATTTCTATCATTTGCTTTTTAGTTCAGTTATAAGTAAAGTCAGGGGGCAGTAAAAATGGCAACGGGGGCCAAAAGAAGAAAGAGATCTTCTGGAGCGAAAAATAACTCCAGAGGCAGAGGGGGCAAATCAAATCAAAACGGATTGCGAGATGAGGTAATTCTATTACTGATACTTGCCATATCCGTTTTATTTCTGTTGAGTAATTTCGGATTGATTGGTGCATTTGGTGACATGATCAGTGATGTTATGTTTGGCCTTTTTGGCTTGTTTGCTTACATTGCACCTATTGTGTTCTTTATCATCATTGCATTTGGCATTTCAAATAAGGGGAACCGGGTAGCTGTGATTAAGGTGACAGCAGCTATTGTACTATTCCTTGTATTATGTGCGTTTTTACAGATTTTATTTGGTGAAAATGAAAACATAACAGCATTTAGAGAGTATTATACGCTTTCTTCTGCGAACAAAGAGGGTGGCGGCATTGTTGGCGGCATCTTAAGCGGGACTTTGATAAAAACAATTGATATCGTAGGTACATATGTCGTACTGATTATTTTGATGATTGTGTGTGTAGTATTGATTACGGAAAAATCATTTCTCAGTGGAGTGAAAAAAGGAAGCTCTACAATTTATAATACGGCGCGTGAAGATGCAGGAAGACGAAAAGAAATTCGTGCGGTCAGAAAAGAAGCAGAATATGAAGAGCGTCGAAGAATGAAAGAAGAACAGGTGCAGGTTCCGAGAAGTCAGAAAAAAGTACGTGGTGTTGCGATTGATACGAAGCTGGAAAAAGAGGAAGCAACAGGTGAAGATATCCATGAAGTAGTATCGGAATCTTTGTCAGAACAGATTAAGATCAGATTATCACATCCGATTGAACCCGCAGAGGATGAACAATATTTTGAAGAACCTGATCCATCAGCTTTTTCAACGGCAGTTCCACAGAAGCCGGCAAAATCAGAATCAGCACAACAATCTATGCCTGATGAATTTGATTCTGTCAATATACATAGTGCAAATCTCAATCAGGAAGTACCTGAGGAGCGACCAGCAAAGAGAAGCCAGAAGCTGAATGAAAGCACTATGGAGAAAGAAAAAAGTGAACTTGAGAAAACAATGGAGGAAGATCAGGGAATCGGAGCATCCTATCGTTTTCCAAGTGTCAAGCTTTTGACAGAAGGAAAAAGCAGCCAGAGCAAGGATACAAGAAAAGATCTTCTTGAAACTGCAAAAAAACTGCAGACAACATTAGGAACTTTTGGTGTCAAAGTAACTATTACCGATATTAGTCAGGGACCGACTGTAACAAGATATGAAATGCAACCGGAAATGGGCGTTAAAGTAAGCAAAATCGTAGGATTGTCAGATGATATAAAGCTTAATCTGGCAGCTACAGATATACGTATAGAAGCACCAATTCCCGGAAAAGCAGCAGTCGGAATTGAGATCCCGAATAAAGAAAATATGGCGGTTATGTTCCGTGAACTGATCGAATCAAAGGAATTCAAAGAGTTTGACAGTAATCTTGCTTTTGCAGTCGGAAAAGACATCAGCGGTAAAACGGTTGTAACTGATATCGCAAAGATGCCTCATTTACTGATCGCAGGTGCTACCGGCTCCGGTAAATCAGTATGTATCAATACATTAATCATGAGTTTAATCTATAAAGCACACCCGGATGATGTGAAACTGATCATGATCGATCCGAAGGTTGTTGAATTAAGTGTATATAATAAAATACCACATTTATTGATACCTGTTGTTACGGATCCGAAGAAAGCAGCTGCCGCATTGCATTGGGGCGTTGTTGAAATGACAGAGCGTTATAAGAAGTTTGCTGATTATAATGTAAGGGATCTGAAAGGGTATAATAGAAAAGTTAAAGATATGAAGCCGGAGGAAGGAAAGGAAGCACCAAAGAAACTTCCGCAGATCGTCATTATCGTAGACGAGCTTGCTGATTTAATGATGGTAGCACCAGGGGATGTAGAAGAAGCAATCTGCCGTCTGGTACAGCTTGCAAGAGCAGCAGGAATTCATTTGATCATTGCAACACAAAGACCTTCTGTAGATGTCATTACGGGACTGATCAAAGCTAATATGCCAAGTCGAATTGCTTTTAGTGTTTCCAGTGGTGTTGACTCAAGGACAATCCTTGATATGAACGGAGCTGAAAAGCTGCTTGGTAAAGGAGATATGCTGTTTTACCCGCAAGGCTATTCAAAACCAGCCAGAATACAGGGCGCATTTATTTCCGATCAAGATGTAGGAAATGTAGTAGATTTCCTTGCAGCACAATTTAAAGAGGTTCGTTACAGTCAGGCTGTTTCTGAACATATCGAAAAGAATGAAGGGGTATCAGCCGGAGGAAGCAGCTCAGATGGCGGATCAGAACGAGATACTTATTTTATAGATGCAGCTAAATTTATTATTGATAAAGATAAGGCATCCATTGGAATGCTGCAAAGAGTGTTGAAAATAGGCTTTAACAGAGCAGCACGCATTATGGATCAGCTGGCTGATGCGGGTGTCGT
>JAAYYM010000539.1 GCA_012515365.1 Clostridia bacterium | reverse complement strand
GGAAACTGTTCTCATAATAGAGAAGTCTTCACCTAATGGGTTAGAAATTGTAATAGCCTGACGTTCTTTTGCATCTGCAGGCATAAGAAGCTTATCAAATACCTTTGGACTTTCAAAGGAGTAGCTCATACCCTGAGAGAAACCACAGTATTCAGCGATATCTCTTGCCTTCTGTTCAATTCTCATCTTAAATGGCAGTTTACCTGCTGTTGCAGAACCGCTTGGTAATGTAGTCGGAATCTTATCATATCCGTAGAATCTTGCTACTTCTTCTGCAATATCAGCAAAGGATAATAAATCCTGTCTGAAAGATGGACATGTAATCATATTTGTAGCAGGATCATATTTTAACTCGATTGCTTCGAAGTATTTCAGCATTTCTTCCTTTGGAATATCTGTGCCTAAGAAGCTGTTGATTCTTTCCGGTTCAAATTCAACCTGAACTAATTCCTTGAAGTCTGCATGAACATCTACCATACCTTTCACAACAGTACCACAGCCTAATTCTTCAATTAACTGACAAGCTCTGTTGATAGCTGCTTCTGCATTTCTTGGGTCAAGACCTTTTTCAAATTTACCGGAAGCATCTGTTCTAAGACCGATTCTCTTAGCAGATTTTCTGATGTTTGCACCATTGAAAGTTGCTGCTTCAAACAATACTGTCTTTACACTATCTGTAATCATGGAGTTTTCACCACCCATGATACCTGCAATACCGATTTCTTTTTCTGCATCACAAATCATAAGAACGTCTTTATCCATATTACGTTCCTGACCATCTAATGTAACAAATTTATCACCGTCTTTTGCTCTTCTTACGATAATCTGATTGCCTGCAACGGTTTCTAAATCAAAAGCATGCATTGGCTGACCAAATTCTTCCATAACATAGTTTGTTATGTCAACCAAGTTATTGATTGGTCTGATACCGGAAGCAGCAAGTCTTCTCTGCATCCACTTTGGACTTGGAGCAATCTTAATATCTTTACATACTCTTGCACAGTATCTTGTACAAAGATCTTTATCCTGTACATCTACTTTGATGTAATCATTTACGTCATCTACTTCATTTTTGATTTCAACTACAGGTGCATGGAATGGCAATTTGAGAGTTGCAGCTGCTTCTCTGGCAATACCTAAAATGCTGTAGCAATCTACACGGTTACTTGTGATTTCATATTCAAATACCGTATCACGAAGACCTAAAGCTTCAATAGCATCATCGCCTGCTTTTACGTCATCACCGAAAATATAAATACCATATTCCGGTGCTTCTGGATAAAAGTTTCTGTCAGAGCCAAGTTCTTCGATAGAGCACATCATACCGTTACTTGGAATACCACGAAGCTTACCTGCTTTGATTTCAATACCGTTTTCCGGAAGCGGACCGCCATCATGACCACCTGCAACTTTACCACCGTCAAGAACTACAGGAACTTTATCGCCTACTTTTACGTTTGGAGCACCTGTAACAATCTGAATAGTTTCTGTTCCAACATTTACCTGACAAATAATCAATTTATCTGCGTCAGGATGTCTTTCAATTTCTAAAATCTCACCAACTACGATTTTATCTAAGTTTTTATCTAATCTTTCATATCCTTCACATTTTGTACCGGAAAGAGTCATTGCATCACAGAACTCCTGGTCTGTACATGCAACATCAGGTACATATGCTTTAATCCATGATAATGCTGTATTCATAATCTTCTCCTCCCTTAGAACTGTTTCAAGAATCTGACATCGTTTTCATATAAGAGTCTCATGTCATCGATTTCATATTTTAATAAGGAAATACGTTCAAGACCCATACCGAAAGCAAATCCTGTATATTCATCCGGGTTAATTCCACTCATTCTAAGTACATCAGGGTGAACCATACCACAGCCTAAAATTTCAATCCAGCCTTCACCTTTACAGAAACGACAACCACTACCGCCACATTTAAAGCAGCTTACATCCATTTCAGCAGATGGTTCTGTAAACGGG
>JAAYYM010000538.1 GCA_012515365.1 Clostridia bacterium | reverse complement strand
TGTTCTGCAATATAATCAACAAACAAGACTTCTGAGCGCTTAGCAGGAACTCTGTATCTATTATGTGGGATAATACCACCTTTTGGTGTCATGAAAGGTGGATTAGCTAATATTACATCGAATGATTCATCCCATCTGTCAAGGCTTGTCAAAGCATCATATTCGTAAATTCTAGGTTTTGCAAATTTGTGCAGATACATATTTACTCTCGATAATCTGACCATGTCAGGAGAAATATCATATCCTGCAAAATTCTCTGTCATTCTTTTTCTATCATCAGCGGAAAGCGTACTATTACCCTCAGAATCTCTATTTTTTTCAAGTATATGCTTGTAGGAACTAATCAAAAATCCTGCCGTACCACAAGCTGGGTCCAAAACACTATCAGTTTTTTGTGGATCTACTATTTCAACGATCATGTCAATGATGTGCCTCGGTGTTCTGAACTGACCGGCATCACCTTGACTACCCATAATTGACAGAAGATACTCGAAAGCATTTCCTAATTCTTCGCTATGGTCATATGTGAAATCATTGATTTCTTTAAGAAACATATTCAAAGTCTCAGGGTCACGATACGGAACATAAGCACCCCTGAAAATGTCTCTAAACAGTTGTGGTAAATGAGGGTTCGTGCTCATTTTGTCAATACCCTCGGCATAGAGGTTTGAACGTTGTTGGCCGCTGTTTTCCGATTGCATGATATTTGACCATGCATATTTTTCATATTCTTCTTTAAAGAATTCTCGGCTACCGCCAAGTTCCATACCCTCTATATCCATATCATCCATGAACTTATAGATTAAGGCTATTGTAATTTGTTCAACCTGCGCTTTTGGGTCCGGCACTTTTCCTACTAATATGTCTCTTAAGGTGTTTATCTTTCTCTTAACATCAAAGTTTAACATTATGTTCCTCCTATGCGACGAATTTTGATACATTCACATTGTCATTTATATAATCTACCACTTGTCTCATATTCTCCACACCGAGCTTTTTCAGATCAGACATGGTATAGGTGCTAACCTCTGTGCCTAAGAGCTGGAATTTTTCGTCCTCAATAATCCTTCGCACATCTTTATCCATGATATAGGTTTCGAAGAACCGCTTAATTTCTGTATACTTGTCTGCCGATACAGGTCTTGTCAGTAGATAAGTCTCAAATTCATCCTCGATTAGTTCTCGCTTAGATTTAAAAGCCGGAATCGCACCGAATATTTTATCAAGTATTTCTTTAACGGTTACCCGCCTGTCAACACCAATGGAACGTTTGATTTTTTCCCATGTGTAGTATTCTGATGGTTTATTCATAATCTTTTCTTCAATATAGTGCTGGACTGCGCCATAGTTCCCCTGTTCATACTGATCCCTTGCAGTGTCATCTTCCTTAACTTTGCTCTCAAATTTGTCGAAGAACATTCGGTCAATTTTCATTCCTTCATCCCCAATTTCGGTTTCCATGATAAACTTGAGCGGATCAGGCTCAAAATTCTCATATTGAGTACTTTCAATTGGTGGTGTATTTATGTCATTTCCTTTACTTTGAGGTTTAGGTAGTTTAATTATTTCGTCATAATCAAACTTTTCTTCGAAGAATTCACAGTTCCCAAAGAAGTCAAAGAGCTTGAAGGTTTCCTTTTCTTCTTTATGTTCCGTTATAAAGGATTCTGATTTTTCTTTATAATTGAACTCATACTTCCTCGTTCCTCTCCCCTTAATCTGAATAAAATCGGTAGGGGAGAAAATCGGCCTCAATAATCCAATATTAAGCAAGTCCTCACAGTCATACCCGGTGGTCATCATGCCAACAGTAACGCATACCCTTGTTTTGGAAGACTTATAATTATCTAGAAATTTGGTTGTACCACTGAGGTTGTTGTTCTTAAAATTAACGGTGTAGGTCTGGGCATTCATTACATCAGAGGTAATCTGCATGGCAAAATCGCTATAATATTTATCAGGGAATAACTTATCCGCAAACTCATTTAGTATTTGTGTGATTTTAGCTGCGTGTTTACGGCTAACACAAAAAATGATGCTCTTGCCGATTTCTCCCGATAAGGGATCGCGTTTGGCATTTTCCATAAAAGTCTTTATGAAAATTCTGTTGGTTTCTTCTGAGAAGAATTTTTTTTCAAAGTCCTTAGCGAAAAATGCTTCCTCTTGCTCTTCGTTATCTTCAGTTTGGTTAATTACCGCATACCCTTCATCTGCAAGAAGCTGAGTAGTGATATCCGTTCTCGCATCCACTACCGTTGGATTGATTAGATAGCCATCTTTTACACCATTCAAAAGTGAATATCTGTAAGTGGGCTCTCCACTTTCGCAACCAAAGGTTTTATAGGAGTCGAGCAGCTGGCGTTTCTCCCATGCTCTTGGATCTGTGGACTTCAGCTTAGTGATATCCACATTCTTGATATAGTCTTTTGGCGTGGCTGTGAGGCCTAGCTTGTAACCTAGAAAATACTCGAATACAGCCCTGTAATTGCCATTGATTGATCTGTGGCTTTCGTCAGCTATGAGAAGAGAAAAGTCAGTCGGTTTGAAGTATTTCTTATATTTATTGTTAAACATCAAAGTCTGGACTGTAGAAACAACCACTTCTGCTTTTCTCCAGTCTTCAGTATTTTCCTTAAAAACAACAGTATGATAATCCGGGGATAGGTAATTTTGAAAATTCTTCTTTGCTTGGTTTTCAAGCTCAATCCTATCAACTAAAAATAAAATCCTGTGTGCATTTCCGCTTCTTAGAAATAATCGGATGATTGCAGCAGAAGTCAGTGTCTTCCCAGTTCCAGTTGCCATTTCAAACAAGAATCTTTGATTTCCTTTTTTTACAGACTTCTGCAACGCTTTTACTGCGTTAAGTTGGTAGGGCCTTAAAAATCTTAATCCGTTGTCTTTAATGAACTGCTTTCTTGTTTCAGGATTCTGGTATTCAGGAGCTTCAGCATACCGAGGATTTTTAACAACCGCTATGTAGTCTTCGTTTACATCTTCATTATACAATCTTGCAGGATCAGCATTAAGCGCCTTATCTTCCTTAATGCTCTCACAACTTGGAAAGCTTGTTATTATTTGAGGATTGCCTTTATATATATTCCAGAAATAATGCTGGTTTCCATTTGATAGGATTACATACTTTATAAATAAGGACTTTGCATATTCCCTAGCTTGTTCTTTTCCAACCAGAGGGTCTTTATCTTCTGATTTAGCTTCTAACACGACAAAAGGGTGCCCTTTTTCATCAAGCAACAAAAAGTCGATGAATCCATTCTTGGTTTTATCAAAGTTTTCACCCATTGAATCCACTTGTTGTTTTGAAATTTTTACATTAGGTTCAACCTGAATATTAGCGGATTTGCCGTCAGTATCAAAAAAACGCCAACCTGCTTCTTCAAGTAGTTTATTTATTTTAAGCCTTGCTCTTGCTTCTTTTGCACTCATATAATCACCACCAGACTAAAAATTGATTAAGATTTAATATCATCAGGAAGGATTTCCATGATATCTCCAATATCACAGCTCAACGCCTTACATATCTTTACCAGTATGTCAGTGTTAACGTTCTCATTTCTTCCCATCTTAGACAGAGAAGACTGGCTGATTCCAGCTGCTGCCAATAGATCTTTTTTCTTCATGTCTCGGTCTATAAGTAGTTTCCATAATTTTTTATAGCTAACAGCCACAGAAATCACCTTCTTTCCACACGTTACCTACATTATATAGCAAATACATAATAAAACGCAATGAAAACAGCGAGATGTCGCTGTTTTTTAGATGCGCATTTTTATTCTACTTTATTCTTTGTTTTCTGCTTCAGTCGCCTTCTTCCGAGCATAACTGGCTCGTCTGTTCTTTCTGTTGCGCTCGGCTTGACAATCCCAACTATCGCAATATAGCTGACGGCTTGATCTCCTTACAAAATACTTCCCACAGGCAAGGCAGGACAGTATCGAGCCTTGAGATTCAAAATAGTCAAGGTCTTCATCAACTGGTGGTGCCACATCAGCCACTATTCTTGAGAAGGTGTACCAGCAGATATCAAAGACAGACTGCACATCTGCACCGAACATAACCTTTCCGGTTTTCTTATCTAATTTCAGTCTCATTCGGAAGTCCGGGAACATATCAATGACCTTGAAGATCAGATCATTGTAATCTTCTAAAACACGAGCCCGGTATTCCTTATCGTCCACATATTTACTATATCTTTCTAAAAAGGCAAGGCTGTCACGAAGCCTGCCTTCGTAATATAGATTTCTTGCATTTTTAACATTACCT
>JAAYYM010000537.1 GCA_012515365.1 Clostridia bacterium | reverse complement strand
TCTCCATTTAGGTAGAAATATTAACTTAGGAAATATCCTTTGAAAGATATCCTCTACTTTCGGGTTATCGGTTGCAAGGAATAATTGTTTTTCCTCCAAGCCAAGATCTTTAATTTTTTTATATAGTTGATCTAAGTCAGAGTCTGGTTGTTTATCAGTCATTCTTATATGGACACCAACTGTCTCTCTCTCTAATTGATATTTTTCAGTTAAGTGCTCGACTTCTGAGTTTAGCCAGTCGCTTAGTTTAATATGGTTTCTGAGGATATCCGGTGAGAAAGGTGGACAGAAGTCTGCGTAGAATAAAACAACTTCTTTCATTTTTGTCCGATAATTACTGCCAAATGGAGGATTGTTTTTGTTGAGTAGGTTAAATAACTTCTGGGCCAAGGTCTTATTTTGTTTTTCCTTCAAACACCAATATCCACCTTTCTTAGAAAATTTTAACGGGATAATCCTATGAAAGATGTGTGAAGAACTTTGCTTGTACAAATCATATACAGCAGAGTGAGGTTGAAGGCCCCATTGCTTTGGATAATGCGATAAGCTCTCATAGTTTTTTATATCCTTGATGCTATAAATGTGTGGGGTATTGTTTAATCTAAAATATTTGTAAAAGACATTTTCATCTTTCTTGCCAAACTGTCCATCACTCCAGTCAACAAGGATAATTCGATCTGTAATTCTTGCATAAGCAATAGCATTGGCCAAAGTTATAAGTCTATTTCCTATACCAGCAGTGCCTTTAAGTATTAGGAATTTTTTACTCATCTGATGCAATAGTAATTAATTTTTGATCTAAGTAAGGTAAAACAGAATCTGTGATTATAAAAAGAATGTTTTCATCTTTTATGAACTGATTTATGTACCCCGTTGAATTAGTTGAATCAAAGTGTTTATAAAATGTAAGTTTATCGTTAAACCCTTTTGCGCGTTCATATTTACTTGTTTGATTGCTGTCTTGATAAAGAAGCTCTGGTGGTGTAAGAGGCAAAAAGTGCATGTTGTTCATATATATTAATATCTCATTACCATACTGATATGTAAGTGAATGCTTATGATTTGGGGAGATGGTACGTTCCTTTACAATTAAGAAGCCGATTTTTTTTGGGTGTTTTTCTTTGTGATATGTCAACTCTGATTTTATTTCTTGGATTGTATTTGATTCATAACCTCGCAAGCTTATAAAATTATCCTCAATAGATTTGCTCCATTCCGGAAGTCTAAAATTGTTTGCATTAAAGATTATCGCCAATGTGAGAATTGTTGTTAAAAGCAGGATGTTTTGTCTGATTGAGAAGAAAGATGATACAAGTAGAATTGAAAGGATGAGAACTAAGAATATTGTTACATAGCCCATGTAGGCAAATTGATATGTGTTTGTTGTTGTGGGTAAAACTTGAAACACTAGTATCCCTGAGAAGTTTGTTAGCAAAGCAAATACGGCTAAATGTATGAAATTTGGATAGTTATTTTTTATAAGAAAGACACCTATGCCCAAAGGGATAATCAGCAAAACAAGTGATTTGAACGAAAGGATTACTATTTGCTGTATAATCGCTTTCCATAGCTGAATTGCTGTATGTAAAAGGTTGCTCATTGATGCTCCTTGGCTTAACTGGCTATCAACAGATGATCCTGTTATCCCGTAAAAGCAAACAATTGAGCCTGCCACAGCACTTATAACCCCAACAATTTTCAAAAATTGTTTTGGCATTAATAGCTTGTTGGTTCGCAGATAAAAGGCGAAAAGTATAGCAGAAAGAAATATTGAAGGAGCTGTGGTTATTGACAATATTGGTAAAATAACAATATAGCCAAAAAAAGCAGAGTAATTTTCACCCTGCATGAACACATAAGTAGCTGGTATCAAACCATAGAAATAAAAGATAAAGTTTGGTCTATCAAAAACCGAATGTAAAATATCCCAAGCGGTATTTTCAAAATTTATTAACGACGATAGGTTTACAAAAAGCAGGCTTACAATAAGTAAAAGTGAAAATAGGTTTTGGCTTGATAAAGCCAAATTTGTTATTATTGAAAATAACCCTATTGCAATTAGTGTGATAAAAAATGGATATGTAAAGTGTTTTAAAAGTAGTAAGTTAGAAAAGTACCTTTCAAGTGGCAAACTTATTATTCCATTAAACCATAGTTCAAAATAATGGTAGGCATTATTACCAACTGAATCATCAATGTATTCATTGAAATAGTGAAAGGTGTTTTCTATTCCACTATTAATAAGACTTTGAGATACCTGAGAATAGAAATTTATATCATTCTCAATGCTCCATGAATAAGGTAATAGTTGGGAAACTAATGAAAAGATTAGAAAGATAGGGATTGTTATGCATATGTTTTTATACCAGCTTTTTGCGGAAATTGATTTTATTGATGGAATATGATATAAAGATAGAAAAGCAGTTGGGATTATAATTACAATAAAGACTGTTGAAATATTTGTGGCATAAATAGCGACACTGCTTACTATTAGAATTATTCCCCAGTAAGTGCTAAAGAAAATGTCTTTGGGAGTTAATATTTTATCTCTGGCAATTAAGTTGATAAATAAATTGCCAATAACTGCGCAAAGAAAGATAAGAATAACCGCAATAGATGTTAGGAAAACGGTTTGAATTATCATTTGTTTAGGCTTACAATTTACTCAACATATAATGTGCCATGGCAATGGGTGAATAATGCTCAAAGACCCAGTTACGACCAGCTTCTGCAATTGAACGAATTTTATTGGTATTCAAAGCGTTTAATTCAACTTCAAAATCGTTGAAATTGAATTTTTTAATACCTAAATAATGTTCTCCATTTTTTGGCATGTATGGCAAAAGAAAATCCCATGATTCTAGGTCAAGATTAATAGGAACTGAGGAGGAGTATAGCACTTCATAAAACCTAAAGTTGTCATGTTGGAAGACAAACATGGCGTTTGAAAGGTCTTTCCCGCATCGTTTTAAATAGTTCGCATAGAAAAACCAAGGCTTTCTTTTTATCTTATCGGTAATGGAATATGGTTGATAAAGAATAGGTTTATATTCCATATATCCTCCAAAACTTAAGAAGAATGCATGTCGTTCAAGAAGTTTAAAATATTCGGGGTTATGTCTTTTTGTTGTTGTTTGCCAATATAGCTTATCCTCATTTTGGGTTTCTAGCTGCTCTTCGCCAATTTTTACGGGGCTTGAAAATGCTGGTTGGATGGGATAGGGTTGTTTTAATTTCTGTAAATTTTCAAGTACATGTTTACGCATGTTGTGCGGAACTCGGAAATTATACCCAATCGTATATGCCTTTTCTTCTGATTTATAAACCTTATCAATATTATTAATTATCCTTGTTGTTAGGCCTATCGCCCATGGATGTACATTTTCAGGATATTTTTGAGATTTGAATAGGTTGCCTGCAAAAATAAAATGGAAAATCTTGTATTCTTCTTTTAGCCAAAAGGGGGAAATCCAGTCATTTCGGTCAATAAGAATGTGTTTTTTATCCTTTGGAAAATTAGGATATCCCGGCCTCATTAATAGATGTTCAAATGACTTAACAAATCGGTAGTCATAAATTCCAACATCATAGTCCTCGGATAGATCACCTTTTAGTAAATATTCACTTTTCTCTGGCTGCCACCAATAGTCGTGGTTGCTGAATATTTTATATCCAAGCTCTTTTAGCCCTTCAGCAAGACATATTATCTCATGATAATAGTGGTCATTTCCATAGGGATATACAGGTGTAATGAAAAATTTAAAAGTCATCTGTCGTGATATGGGGTAAAGTCGATAAGTATCGAATCTTATTTGTGATTGATGTTGTGGATTACAATGATGTATCTGGGTACTTGAATTGGCGGTAGTTGATTTGTTCTAAACCAAGCTTTGATATTCTACTTCTCCAACCAATTCACCATTTGCCACCTTGACAATCCTTGAACAATACTTCAATGTGGTTTTGCGATGGGCGATGATGATAAGGGTTAAGTTGCCATCTGCCAATGAGCGGATTGATTCAGTTATTTCCTCTTCTGTTTTAGTGTCAAGAGCTGAAGTTGCTTCGTCAAAGAATAGTACATCAGCTCCAGAATACAAAGCTCTTGCTATTCCTACACGTTGTCTTTGGCCTCCC
>JAAYYM010000536.1 GCA_012515365.1 Clostridia bacterium | reverse complement strand
GAATGAATATCTATTCCATGGAAGAGCTGTGCTATTATTTAAGTGGCAACTCCACGATACTTGACAGAGATATCATGGATTTAAAACTCTGCCAGTGGATTGAACGTGAGACAGGACTTAGGACGCTGGGAGTAAAGCTATATGAGATGATTATGCAGGAATGCCAGCTGAGCAGCTTTGTGACGACTATACTTGGGGAAACGGGATACTGCACGACGCTGGAGCTGAATGTGATCGAAAAGATACTGATCGATAGTGCGGACATGGGATTTGCCCAGAAACGAAAAATGCGTGGCGACAATCTGCTGCGGGCAAATAAATTTTCACTTGCAATTGATGAATATCAGTACATTTTGAATAAAATAGAGAGAGAAGAGGATGAAGACCTTTACGGAAGCATCTTGTATAATATGGCTACTGCGTATGCAAAGCTCTTCTTGTTTCAAAAGGCAATGGATTATTATAAACTTGCTTATGATGTATCCGGAGATGCGGACAGCTACAAGCTGTATTTGGTATCCATGCGTATGTCCATGAGCCAGAGCGATTATACCAATATGATTCTGGTAAAGGGTCTGAATAAGGAATCGGTTGTCGAGGTGGAAGAGGAAATAGCGAAACTGATCGAAGAAAAGATGGATACTCCTTATGCAAGTGCAATCGAGCGGATCAGGTCATATCGGGATGAGGGCCAGGTAGCAGCCTGCTATCAGGAAATCGAGTCAACGCTGAATGAATGGAAAAAGGATTACAGAAAGAATATGATGAACATATAGGGGCTGTTTATGAAACTATTTAAGTTCTTAAAGCGTTTACTTAGTGGACGTGACGAAGATTATGAATATGATTTCGAGACTGAAGAGGCATCGATCGATCAGGTACTGCGTAGGGAAACACTAAAGCGGGCCTCACTTGACGTGGACGATTACAGAGAGCGGGAGAAGTATGTACGCGCCTGTTGCGAACAGATGGTGCAGGCAAGTGCGGATGAAGAGCTTGCCAAGCGTGATTACAATGATGTAACAGCCCATCTGACTGATATGGAGGAAATCGAGGCGCTGCCGGAACCGGAAAGAAGAGCGGTGGATGCCGCTGCAAAAAAGGTGACGCAGATCGAACAGGAGGATGCGAACTATAAGCGTCCTATGACGAAGATTACAGATGCACAATACCGCCAGATAGAAGCGATTGAAGATGACGTCGAAGCAGTCATTGTGAAAATGAAGGAGCAGGAAGACTATCAGATGACTGTGAAAAAAGATCTTCAACTGTTAGAAGGAGAAAAGAGCAGTTATATCTATCAGGCAAAAAGTGCCCGCACTGCAAAGCTGAATGCAAGATCATGGGCGTTTATCAGTATGTTTGCAGTTTCACTTGCAATTTTACTTTTGGCCATTTTGCAGTACTCTATGTATATTTATTTTGAAGAGGGCTATTTTATTGCAGCAGGGATAGCAGCAATCCTGCTGACTGCAGCGTTTGTGAAGTTCAAAAATGCCCAGTCCGCACAAAGGGCAGCCGAGAGAAAAGCGAACAGAGTCATCTCACTGCAGAATCATATCAAGATCAAATATGTCAATGTAACCAATGTTCTGGATTATTATTATACAAAGTATAAAGTTAACAACTCCTATGAATTATCGTATATGTGGGAAAAATATTTAGAGGAAAAGGCAGTCAGAGAACACTCAGAGCAGATTATGGCGAGACTGGATGAAACAGGACGCGAGCTGTGCAGTCTATTAAAAAAGTATCGTGTCAAGGATCCGTATATCTGGGTACATCAGGCGGAAGCATTATTGAATCCGAAGGAAATGGTGGAAATCAGACATGCATTGATCATCCAAAGACAAAAACTGCGAAAGCGAATTGACTTTGATACGTTCCATATGCAGAATGCCAAAGACGAAATCGAGGATCTGGTCAAACGATATCCGAAGTATGCGAAGGAAATCCTGGCCATTGTGACAGAATATGATTCATAAAGCCTCTCCTCTTAATTATTCTGAAAATGGGTCGATATAGTAATTGGAGCAGACGAATAGTTTAGGACGACAGATAGGAGAAGTAAAATGAGAGTGATTAACGGAAGTACAAGTCAGACATTAATTGATTTTCTGGGGCAGAAAAATCAAGCAATAGAAGCTTCAGGAAATGATCTGATCGATCTGATTAGGAGCAGACATAGAGAATCACTTAGCAATGACGCTGCGAAAACCTCAGCAAGTGCACTTTCAGAGAAAAAGAGTATTTATGAGACATTAAGTAAGGAATCAGCTACATTATCTACACTGGCATCAAAGCTTCAAAATGAAGGTGAGGATTCTTTATTTGCCAAAGCAGAGGCGTCCGGTGACAAAAAGGAGCTGCTTGCTACGATCAACAGTTTCATCGAACAGTACAATCAGATTTATACGGACTTAAATACTGCCGGTGGTGAGGTCAATACGCTGTATGCAAAAATTCTCAAAGAATTTGCCACACAGAATTCTGAAAAACTAAGTGCGGTCGGCATTACACAAAAGAATAACGGAACCCTTGCAATAGATGCAAAGACGATCGAAAAAGCGGATCTGGCCGAGCTTAAGGGTGTGTTTAAAGAGAGTGGATCTTTTGGTGCAGGTGTAGCAGATACAAATGAGAAAGTAGCAGCAAACGCAAAGACTTATATGGATTATTTTAACGGTACTTCTTATGGGGCATTGAGCAATGCCTATGGACTATCAGGCAGTTCTTTTGATGCGCAGTCATAGATGATAGGATGAAGTAGACTATAAGATAGAATTGCTCACAGGGTCTGTTTGTAATATGAAGCAGGACAGCGGAGTGAGATTGAAATATGGAGCTGGGTAGCAGAGAGCGTGTGTAATTATGAAGCAGGACAGCAAAATGAGATAGTAGAATGGAACTAGGCAGCTGGGGGAGATTGTAATATGAAGCAGGACAGCAGAGAAGATAGTAGAATGGAACAGGGCAGCAGGACAGATTGTCATACGGCGCAGGAGCCGGAAGATCGGATGGATTGCGAAACACAGATGTGGAATGGAGATCCTGAGAAGCGACAGAGCAGACGTTTGGATATCAAAATTGATCTGTCAATTTCAGAGCTTTATAAAGAAGATACTAATATGCTTATGGATTTGGATATGCCGATCGAGGTGACCAATATTTCAGCAGTAGGAATTGCATTTATTTCAGAATGTATCCTGCCGATCGGCTATTATTTTATTGCAAATATTGAATTATCTAAGGCGCTTCCGCAGATCATTACGGATGTAAGGATTATCAGAAGTAGTGTCATCGATAACAATCATTATAAATATGGCTGTGAATATGTCAGCATATCGCCGGGGGTACAGAAGCTCTTAGAGGAATATGAAAAAAATCAAACGATGGAGGATACAACATGCAATTAGAACAATTACAAAAAGACATGATAGCTGCTATGAAGGCTAAGGATAAAGGAAGAAAGGACAGTATTTCAGCCATGATTTCTGCAGTTAAAAAAGTGGCTATTGATGAAGGTGTCAGAGATGATATCAAGGAGGAATTAGTAGACCGTGTGATCCTTAAGGAATTAAAGACTGCCAAGGAGCAACTCGATAGCTGTCCGGCTGATCGTACAGATTTGATCGCTGAATACAAGCTTCGCTATGATGTGATCAATGAGTATGCCCCATCACTGATGTCTGCTGAGGAAGTAGAGGAGATCCTTAAGACTAAATTTGCAGAAGTGATAGCTACAAAGAATAAGGGTATGATTATGAAAAATGTAATGGGTGAGCTTAAGGGCAAGGCTGATGGAAAAGTAATCAATCAGGTAGTTGCCAAGCTCTGCGAATAAGTTTATAATCAAATCGTTGTGAAATTGCAGTATAAAGGAGAGAAATCAATGACTGACAGATACCAAAGCCCGTTATCAGAAAGATATGCAAGCAAAGAAATGCAGTATATCTTTTCACCGGATATGAAATTCCGTACCTGGAGAAAACTCTGGATCGCCCTTGCAGAAACAGAAATGGAACTAGGTCTGAATATCACACAGGAACAAATCGATGAACTCAAAGCACATGCACAGGACATTAATTATGATGTTGCACTTAAACGTGAGAAAGAGGTTCGTCATGACGTTATGAGTCATGTATATGCGTATGGTGTTCAGTGTCCAAAAGCAAAGGGAATCATTCATTTGGGAGCAACATCCTGCTATGTTGGAGATAATACTGACATCATCGTTATGACAGAAGCATTGAAGCTGACTAAAAAGAAGCTTGTAAATGTAATCGCAGAGCTCAAAAGGTTTGCTGATCGATATAAAGCACTTCCTACACTTGGATTTACGCATTTTCAACCTGCGCAGCCTACGACTGTAGGCAAGCGTGCCACACTGTGGATGCAGGAATTCCTGCTTGATCTTGAGGATCTGGATTATGTATTGAATGGAATGAAATTACTTGGTTCAAAGGGAACGACAGGAACACAAGCCAGCTTTTTGGAATTATTCAACGGCGATCATGAGACCATTGATAAAATAGATCCGATGATCGCAGAAAAAATGGGATTTAGCAGCTGTTATCCTGTTTCCGGACAGACTTATTCCAGAAAAGTAGATACGCGAGTAGCAAATGTTCTGGCAGGTATCGCAGCCAGTGCCCATAAATTTTCAAATGATATCCGTTTACTTCAGCATTTGAAGGAAGTGGAGGAGCCATTTGAGAAATCCCAGATCGGATCATCTGCAATGGCTTACAAGAGAAATCCGATGCGTAGTGAGCGAATCGCCTCTTTATCCCGCTACGTGATGATCGATGCTTTGAATCCTGCCATTACCTCAGCTACACAGTGGTTTGAGAGGACCTTGGATGATTCTGCAAATAAGAGACTGAGCATTCCGGAAGGCTTTTTGGCAATAGACGGTGTGCTTGACTTGTGTCTGAATGTCGTTG
>JAAYYM010000535.1 GCA_012515365.1 Clostridia bacterium | reverse complement strand
TCGTTGTATCATTTTTCTCAGCGATAACAGACAGACTATCTCCTGAGGTCACCTCATAGATTTTGCTCTTTTCCTGATCCTTAGTCACATATTCAATTGCTGCATCTAAAGAAGAAAGCTGATTTTCATCTACATAAGCTTGTACAATTTCTACATTTTCTCCAAAATCCAAGGAAATCAAGCCGAGATTAAATTCTTCCTGCTGGCCCTTGGCAATCTCTTCATAAACCTGATGGATGGTCTGGGCTGCTCCGCTCACCGGCATCACTGCTGGTTCTTTCTCCTCTTCACTCTCTTCGGTCTTTTCAATATGTGTTGTCAAAACATTCAGCTCTCGCGTCGGATCCAAAACAAGACTTAACTTAAACATATTGTTCTGGTCATATTTTGCTTTAGCTGCATTCAACAAAGAAAAAACCTCCTCTGATGTAGCAAGGTTTACTGTGTATTCGTTGATTTTAACTGTATATACTCTTTTCTTTGTCTTCTGAACCGAATTTAGTAATACGTTATATATATTATTAACAATTTCATCAGTATTATCCGTTTGACCGATGACTGCCTCTATACCATTAAGTGCTACATCATAATCGAGCAATACCAGCTCATTGCTTTCCCCTGCGACCTTACGTCTTGCCTCCAGCATCAGACCATCTACGATCTGTGGATTATCAATAATGCCGACCGCTGTACCATTTACATACATCTTAAACAGATTATTCCCCGATTTTGTAAACTTCTCAATGGCAGGTACAAATATCAGAAGTACCAACATCACTATCAGCATCGTAGCAATATTGGTCATTTTCATCATTTTGCTATATCTCGTTAATGCGCGCATGTCGCCCTGCCTCCACAGATTTTTCAATCTGTAATATTTTTGTAACATATCTATTCTAACAATAATTGTTTCCCTTGTAAAGATAGTTTATAATAAGTTAAGATTATCACCGACACTGAGGAAGTTTTGTGTAGATTCATGAAATCTGTTCTTTGGATTGTGAGTTTCGCATTGTCTGAATAACTAAGAGGAGGCTTCGCTTTGCCCTGTTTTGACCAGAATCCACTTTATTTTCATATTGATGTAAATTCTGCATTTTTGAGCTGGACGGCAGTAGATTTGCTGAATCACGGAGCTGATTATGACCTGCGTATGATTCCCTCTATTATAGGCGGTGATCAGAGCAATCGTCATGGAATTGTCCTTGCCAAGTCTGTTCCTGCTAAAAAATATCACATCGAAACTGCTGAGCCGATCGTGGATGCGTTGAAGAAATGTCCCGACCTTGTTATCATGCCACCAAGTACAAATGTTTATAAAGAAAGCAGCAGGAAATTAATGAGCCTGCTTTCTACCTATTCACCTGTGCTTGAACAGCTGAGTATCGATGAATGCTTTCTTGATTTTTCGATGGCCATTTCTGACTATGAATCACCGATTGCAGCTGCAACAATTATCAAAGATACTGTTTACAAAGAATTTGGATTCACCGTTAATGTAGGAATTTCTTCAAAGAAAATTCTTGCAAAAATGGCTTCTGATTTTCAAAAGCCAAATCAGGTACATACTCTTTTTCCAGATGAGATCCCACGTAAAATGTGGCCGCTTCCGGTTTCTGACCTATATATGTGTGGGAAATCAGCCTGCTCGGTGCTTCGTAAGCTTGGCATCCTCACAATTGGAGATCTTGCTAAATCAGATCCCTCTATCCTTTCTGCTCATTTAAAAAGCCATGGACAGATGCTTTGGGAATTTGCAAATGGAATCGATGACAGAAAAATCTCTTCCGAACATGCACCTGCAAAGGGGATAGGGACCAGCACTACACTTCCCTCTGACATTAGCAGTATAGAAGAAGCTTTGCCGGTATTATTGAAGCTTTCTGATAAAGTTTCTGAGCGTCTTCGTCACTCTGACAAACTGGCAAATATGATCAATGTAGAAATCAAATATGCGGACTTTACTTCTAATTCCAGACAGATGCAGCTTGATACCCCAACTAATACCGCCTCTGCTATTTACCAGTTTTCCTGCATCCTGTATAAGCAGCTTTGGAACGGTAAT
Organism: Clostridia bacterium; assembly: GCA_012515365.1. Next base: position 1,965 of record JAAYYM010000535.1, on the reverse strand, counting down.
CCAGTCCGCCTGATTGGGATCAGGTCATCCAAGCTGCAAGACTACTCAGAACCGGTTCAACTCACACTCGCAGATATTCTGGTGGATACGCCAACATCTGATAAACAAAGGCAGCTGGAGGCTGCGATTGACAGTATTCGTACCAAATACGGTTCTGACTCGATCAAGCGTGCCAGCATGGTACATAAAGCAGATAAAAAATAAAGCAACTGCAAGAATACACATCCTGTAGTTGCTTTTTATCTTAATATCAGTCAGTACAATCAGAAGATTTTTAATAGATGTAACACGATTGCTGCCAGATTTGCTATGTTCAGAAGAAGAATCGCAATCATCATACCCTTTAACGGTTTGCTCGAATTACGCGTCTGCTCCATCTGTAAAGCTGACTGCTCCATCACACAAGCCTGAACATTGCGATAGCATTTTACATTTTCTTTATGAATGTGATCCTCAAGATCAGTAAGCTGTGTTTCTCCAATGGCTTCCTGTGCTTCTTCCGGCTCAAATGACTCCTCTGTTCTCATTTGCTCCAAAATAACATCTATGTCATTTAATCTTAATTCCATTCCCTGTACTGCGGATGCGATCCCTTGCATATTGCTATCAATAGATTTCACGCTCTGATTTAGATTTACTTCGATATTTTGTATAGGTCCGTTAAGACTTGCGATTTGCTGTAGAATCAGCTCCTTGGCAAGTTCTCTTTCTTCTCCCTCCTGATCCATTAATGACACAATGCATTCTAACTGTTTGCTGTCATTTTCCTTAATCAGACTGGAAATTGCCTCTAATTTACTTTCGCTCATAACTTTTCTTCTTTGTTCAACATTTTCAGAAATTTTCTGTCCTGAACCTGAAACCAGTTTACTATAAAACTTATCCATAAAATTATCCATAAGTCTTGTCTCATCCTTTCTCCATCTACGACATTGGTATAAGCCGCATCTGTTACAATTCTATCATTATTCCTTTTAGATATCAATAGAAAGCGCATTTGTGCATTCTGTACAATTTTCTTTACTGTGTCTTTTCAAATTTGTAATTTTTACTATTCATTCACCTTTTGTTCATATTTTATTCATATTCAAATGGTACACTATGTACAGTTAAAGTTCAACAATACGTAGTGTTTCATTACATTACTCATAGAAATTTTTTCATAATTTGCCCAGATGATCTCATCCATCTGGGCACTCCTCATGTATAGAGGGTTTTTGATACAAAATAAGAGCCGTATGGAATTGGTCATCCTTCCCTACGGCTCAAAATTTAATGACTAGTCTTCTACGATTTCTGTAACTTCTGCCTGGCGAATCTCTTCATTCAGTGACAGCATCTTTGCATCCAGATCTGAAACCATCATCGCACAATCATATAATTCCTTTACAATATGCTCAGGAACATTACGATCGAATTTATAGTTGATCTTATGCTCCAGGCTTGCCCAGAAATCCATGGCAACAGTTCGAATCTGGATTTCCACCTTTGTATCAACCACACTGTCTGATAAATAAATCGGCACAGATACAAGCATATGGTAACTTTTATATCCGCTTTCCTTAGGATTTTTAATATAATCCTTAATCGATATGACTTTAATATCGCTTTGATTGCGAAGCATTTCCGCGATACGATAGATATCAGAAGTAAAAGAACAGATAATACGGATTCCCGCAATATCGTTCACATATTTTACCATGTTATCCAATGTGGATTCATAGCCTCTTTTTTTGAGTTTCTTCACAATACTTTCCGGAGTCTTGATCCTTGACTTAATATGTTCAATCGGATTGTACTGATGAATATGTTGAAACTCATCATTGAGTATTTCTAATTTTGTTCCTACTTCTTTGAGTGCTGAATTATATAATAGAATTATCGTCTGCCAGCTATCTACTTCTTCATAATCCTTCACTTTAAATTCCAATCAATTCACATCCTTAATTACGCTTTTTCATTATG
>JAAYYM010000534.1 GCA_012515365.1 Clostridia bacterium | reverse complement strand
TTACTTTCTTCTGCTTACGATGCTGTAAATACTTAGAAAGTGCTCTGCATATCGTTCTGGCCGTCAGCTTAGTAGTTTCTATAGCTAAGCGCACCGTTTTATCTGATACTTCTTCATTTACCAACAATCTCACTTCCTTCCGTTGTTAATTGCATGTTCTTTAGATATATCCTGTGATACCCTCCATCGAAGTCACAATCAACTTTGCTTTTTTTGCAATCGTAATGTCATCCTTCATTTCCTCAGTAATACGATTTCCACATACTACTAAAAATCTGGCTCTACGAAGAAGGTCCTCCTCCATTTCCTTCTGCATCTTATGTGCATCCGGATTTTCGTCTGTAAAGACTCCACTAAATGCTAATACCGGACAGATTGGAATATAGCCATTATCAGCTAATACCTGACAATATTTCCTTGCTTCCTCTTCTGCCTCAAAACGATTCTTACTCCACGCTGCTGTTACATATGCTCTTGGTAATGTTCTGCTCATAGTTCCTCCTAATCTACCTGATACGCAGGAAGTTCATACTGACCTGCATATACACTGGTTGTTCTACTGATAAATTCAACAAATGCCTCTTCAAGCTCCTTCTGTGTCATGCACTGCACGCCATTTCCAGATTTCATAATCAAGCACTCACCCAGGATGAAATTGCTGCCATCAATCTTTACAGCACTATCAACCGGATATATAACCATATAATCAGTCTTTCCAATCATTGCAGACATACAATTATCTGCAAAATCATCAATTACGCCTAATGCCCTTTCATAATCCATGAGCCAAAGGGATTTCTTTGTGCTAATATAGAGGGCTACATTCTTAGGGATTACAGGTGTTACAGCAGAAAATTTGAAGCCGAAATCTGCATCCCCATCAATTTTTACTCTTACGCTTTCCATAGTCTTCATCTCCTTATATTCTTCCATTGGCTCTGTCATTATTGAACATCGCCGTATAATAGTTATTGATTGTAAGTGGTGCATTGTAGAGCATCGCAAGCAGATATTGCTTAATATTGCGAATTTCTACACCATTCTTTTCCTTGCAGTCCAATACATACTGAATATGAGAATAATCCAACTTCATGAACTGACTTTTACTACCGCCAAAGGCTTTATATCCCCGGCAATACGAATGGTCTTATTCTTTGAGCAAACAGTATCCACTAATATATCCAGAATCTCCTCCAACTCCCTACACTGATACGGATATTGCTGCTGTAATGCATGATAATCCAACTGAGTAATAAAATATTGTCTGTAAGATTCTCTCTCATCCACATCGCTATCTTCCGAAAAGATAAGATTAGTCTCACTATAATCAGTATTATTAAACTCAGTATTATTACCTCGTACTTTATTCGACTCTTGAATCGTATTTTCTACGAGTTCAGAATCGTAATTTGTACGAGTCTTGAATCGTACATCATTCGAGCGGATGAAATTCTTCACATAGATAATCACAGGTTTTCCCTGCCCCTGACGTTTGCGCTCAATCAAACCATGTTTTTCCAGCTCCACAAGCATCTTTGTGGCTGTCTTATCACAGCAATTAAGCGCATACATGATATTTTCTAAAGTAAATATCACATATACATGTCCATTCCCATCTATCCATCCATTCTTTTTAGATAGAGATACTCTGTCTAGGAGCAAGCCATAGAGAAGCTTCGCATCTGATGAAAGTTTCCTAAACTCCTCTTCCGTGCATAACACCTTGGGAACCTTATAGAATACAAACTGCTCTGACTGCTCCTCATAGAAGTAGTCATATTTCATGTGTTACCCTTTCTTCATAAGCTGTGCATAGCAAGGAAAACAAAATTCCCTTCCTCTGCCATACGGACAAGGATTCTTACAGTTTCTAGGTGAAGGAGCCGATTCCGGCTCCCTCTTAGGAATTGCTGTAAGGTCCTTCTGTCTAAAAACATTCTTCTTGGACATTACAACGCTTCTCCTCCCTTAGATTTTGCTGCCTTTTCTACAGCATCCTTCTTGGGTTGCTTAGCAACCTCGTCCTTCTTTGCCTTAAGTTCACCTAATACAGAGGTCTTTTCCTCTTTTTCAGAAGAAATATCTGCCTCCTTTGCCTTCTGGCGTGCTTCAAACTTCTCTGCCAACTCAAAGACATGCTCTTTGCTATCATAATGATAAACGCTGTCAGTAAGTTTTTCTTCCGGCGCAACCTGTGTAGCATTGACCTCTTCCACCATGTTTTTCAACTCAGGAAGGCTGGCATTTCCGTCATCTTTTACCAACAAAACTTCATGGATACTCGAAGGTAAAACGAAGAAATCTCCACCAAGTCTTTCTGCCGCCTGGTCCATAAATTCCTGATACGCAATTACACCCGCGCCAGAAATTCTATCCGGTACAGATGCTACATACATCATTTCATCCTGTGGAAATGCATCAATGCCAAACATCTCAGGAGCATCCTCGCCCATCATGCCAACAATCACTTCACTCATTCCCTGAATAACAGCAGGTCTAATCTCCGGTGCATTTTCAAGTGCATCTGCATGAAGCTGTTCCGGTGTAACTCCCATCTTGTCCAAAAGGTCATTAGTAACCAGTATTGAAGCTCTACCCTCATCACTGCTTTCCATTACAAATCTGTAAACAACAGCCATATCCTCAATCTCCTGATGAGGAACCTTTGCAAGCAAGTCTGCATTTCTGTCAGCAGCAACCACTTCCATACAAAGCTTGTCCTTCATCTGCTCGTAATCAGTAAGCTGTGTAACATCAAATTCCGGCATATTACCGATATGAGCTTCAACCTTACCAGCTACCTGGTCCACAATCTCATTAAAAGGAACACCGGATTCATATGCCTCAGCGAATACCTCTAAGTTCATATTTACACCCACATTACTTCCTTCCGGTCTTACCGTGATTGCTTCATAGCTCTCATTCATTTTCTCAACGGTGTTGATTGTCACTTCTACTTCATTACCTCTTTCGTAAAGCTTTTCTCTCAAAGCTTCAGCGAACTCATTTTTGAATTCTTCGTGATTCATTACTCTTATCTCCTTTACATTTTTCTGTATCAGGTCGTCACCTGATTTTGAGCAATAAAAAAACGCCATACCCACAACCATTAAGGCCATGAGCTGACGCTCCATATCGCTCTATTCTTCTGCAAAAGAAAAACAACCGAGCTGTTTTTGTTGCTCGATTGTCTATGATAATAATATCACACCCTAAAATGGAATAAAAGTGTCAATAACCCTACAAAAACCCTACAAAGCATCTACAAATACCCGACAAAAACCCTACAAATCAAAAAAGAACCGGAAACTCTCCGCTGTGGAGAGACCGGTTCTAAAAATTTACATATATTATTTAGATGTAAAAAACTGGAATTTTTCGTTTTATCTACCAAATCATTTTCACGATTAAGCAAACCAACAATATCCAAAAAATTACTATCGGTATTGCATAATACCATTTTTTAGTTTTTCCATCTTTCCACATACCTTCGGACTGCTTTCGATTTCTTTCCAGTGCATCTTCCGGAATAAATTTAATAGTCAACGCCACCAACATTGGAAGTAAAATAACATCATCTAAATATCCCAAAACCGGAATAAAATCCGGCACTAAGTCAACAGGCGAAAGTGCATATGCTACTGTGATACCTGCAAATATTTTTGCAACTATCGGAGTTTCTTTATCCTTCAATGCCAGAAAAATAGCAGGAATATCTGTTTTTAGTTTTTTTGCTCTTTCTCTTAAATTCATTCACAAGACTCCTTCTTCTCTAATAATCTATGATATAAATTATCAATACATACAGCTCCAAATGGTGCGGTAATCAAAATTGACAACACCGCCACTGTCAAGACTATATTTCCACATTCTAATCCCATTGATAATGGTATCGCACCAATCGCAGCCTGTACAGTTGCCTTCGGTGTATATGCTACCATACAAAATAATCTTTCTCTTTTTGATAAATCTGTTTTTATTAGTGATATAGCCACACCTGCCATTCTAAATAATAATGCACCTAAAATTAGCAAGAAAGCTGACAACCCTGCGGATACGGCATATCGTAAATCTACGGTAGCACCAACTAAAACAAAGAGGAAAACTTCTGCTCCTAACCACAATTTATTATATTTCGCAGATAAGCGTAACGCTAATATATTGTACCTTTGCTTTATCATAATTCCCATACTCATAATGGCAAGCAGTCCTGAAACCGGAACATAACCTTTTAATCTGTTCTCTGCCTCCAAAAGCAAGAAAGAAATGCTAAGAATTATCAATATTTTTACCGAATCCCTCATATGATGCTTCTTAAAGAATGAAACTAATACAATTCCTACACACCCACCAAATATAATTCCCAATACTATGGATATTGGAATTTGGATAAAACTTGTTACAGACATTTCTCCTGTTGATGCTAAAGAAGTAAATGCAGTAAATACTACAATAACAAACACATCATCTACTGAGGCACCCGCCAAAATAAGTTGAGGGATACTTTTGTTTTTTCCATATCCTTTTTCTATCAACCGAATCATTCTAGGAACAACCACCGCAGGTGAAACCGCAGCAATTACACTTCCTATAATAGCCGCCTCTAACATTGTCACTCCAAGCAATATCGGAGCCAGAATCACCGTTCCTAATATTTCTATACACGCAGGTACAAAGCACATAAGAACTGCTGGTCTTCCTACTTTCTTCAAATCTGAAACATCAAGTGACAGCCCTGCTCTTGTAAGAATAATTACTAATGCTATCTGTCGTAATTCTCCCGAAATTACAAGTATAGATTCATCAATCAAATCTAATGCATGGGGGCTTAATATAATTCCCACAATAACCATCCCTAGTAGACTAGGCAATTTGAATTTTGAAAAAATCCAACCTATCAGCAAACCCAATAATAAAATCACTGCAATACTTGTTAACATACAAACCTCCTAAATCGCAGAAATAAAAAAGCTGACAATTTCTGCGTAATCATCTCGCAGAAGTCATCAGCATTAAATGCGGTTTAGGGATTTAAACCCATGGGAGAACCTCATTCCCAACAAAGAAACTATACTATACTTCAAAACAAAACGCAACAGAAACTTCAAATTTCACTGCGTTTATAGTCCGCAAAAGAACGAACTATTACTAACATTTATAATAGGTGAATACTCATAAATGGCATTCTCCATATCGTCCTGCGTGACAAGACATTTGTATTTCACATTACGAAATATACCAATCCTTTTAAGCATCTTTTGCTTTCTATATTTCTTACATCTGTACTTAATAAATCCAATTTTCCATTCACGTTCATCATCATGAATTGCCTGTAACAATTCAGTAGGTGAAAAAGGCTGTTCCATGTTCATTGCTATGCTGTATATATACCGGTCTAATGGTGTAATATCTTTTAGTTTCATTCTGTCACATCCCCTTTTCAAATATACGCTCCAAACATTCCAAGGTATACTCGTCTTCTACACAAATCGTACTGCCATCTCCTACAATATTAGCACATATTGCAAAGCGTAATCCATTTCCCTGGCAAGTATATAAATCACAATCAGGCCCCATCAACTTATCTTTTACCTCGAATCCATTATCTGTCAATATCTGCATTATCTCTGCCAATTCTTCTCTATCACTTCTTCTTTCATAATTCCTGAAATAGAGATGTTTGATATCCCCTTCAAGCCTAAATGTCTGCATGTCGTCACCTTCCGTTGCATTTAACTGATGAAATTATACCACTTATCACATATTTTCTCAATTCTCATAATTTTATCATGTGCACGCTTACATATCAGTTCTTGCAAATTTCAAAAAAATCTGTAGGCTTTTCTACCTACAGATTCACTGAACCATATTAAAATTTCACATTATCAATCTATATCATTATCTACGTCCACACGAAATCCATCAATCTTGTCTGCATACATCTTAACCCTTCTGCACATAATCCTGGTACCCCTATCAATACCGTTTCAATTGCAAAAAAGATTAATGACTGCTTTGCTAAATCCCATGAACCTGTGTCAAGGTATGCAGCAATAACACCAACTACCACATACAAATTGAGAAGCCCAGCCAGAAAACTCACTATGCTATCAACTGTATTATATATTAAGAGCACGAAACCTAGTACCAATATCAATGGTAACACAATTATCTTAGCTACCAATTTAACGAAAAATTTTATTATAAACATACAACTTACCCCCTCATCCTCTTTGCATATCCATTCACTCGTTGAAACTGCTCATACTCTTGCAAAAGTTGCTTTATCTTATGTTTCGTATTTGCAAGCGCGGCTGCTTCCTCTTTTGTTCCAGTCATATTACTGCAAAATATCTCAACACATTTCTTAAGTGCATCCACATCAGAAATTTCTCTGTCTTCCTGTTTTGTAAGCTCTTCTACCTCTAACTGCGTATTTCGGAATAATGTGCTGTTATATATAAACAAACGGAACAATCTATCTGCTTCATCCGGATATAACTCCTGGTCAATGCGGAGCAGTTCTCTTGTAAACCCTGCAAGCGATTTGGACGCCATTTCAAGCTTACTCTCGCTAGACAACTTTACCGTGATAGAATACTCCTTAATCTCAACTATCTCCAAATGCCTGCCAGTTCTCTTATAGCTTGCACTATTATTCACATAATTGCACGCATGTTCAAAGATAGGTACTCCCTGATATTTCTGTTTTGCAATCTCTGAAAACTTCTCCTGACAATCCTTATTTGCTGCTCTAAGCTCAAAATATCTAATATCCATATTCCCGGCTCCTCTCTCCACAAATTTCTGTGTTCACACTTCTCAATATCATTCTACAACTCTCTATGGATTTTTGCAAGCACTAATTTTGTGTGTACACACTTTTAGAGAAGTTTTCAGAGACTCTTGTATTACCTAGCACAAGCATACTGCGGAAAATCGTGATTAACTTCCTGCTGATAATAGCTCTTTATCGTAGTCGGTGCATTAAACAATGCCGCTAATAAATACTTCTTGATATTTCGAACCTTCGAGGTCGTTTCCTTCAAGCAATCCATCACATACTGAATATGCGAGCTATTTAATTTCAGGAATTTCGACTTTACCAACTGCACCGGATATTCGTTACTTGCAATGCAAATGCTTTCACTTCGGCATAGTACTGTTTCCAGTATCAAATCATAAATACCGTCTAACAGTTCTCTGTCATACGGATACTGCTCATACAAAATTTCAATCTCCATATTTTCACGGATAATATCGGCATAAGCATGGTACTCATCCAATCCTTCATCTGTATCCCCTGATAAGATTAGATTAGGATTATTAATCTCAGTATTATTTATATTATTCTTATTAGGGTTTATTTTTCCAACCTCTAGAGGTTTATTTTTTAAACTTCTAGAAGTTTGTTTTTCCAACCTCAAGAGGTTTGTTTTTCCAACTTCTGAAACATTCTCTTCCTGCTCAGAGGTTGATTTTTCCAACTTCTGAACCTGCTCTGTTACCTCCTCCATAAATGATTTCACATATGTAATCGCAGGTTTGCCCTGTCCCTGACGCTTACGTTCTATCAGCGAAAAATCCTCTAAAGCCTTGATAGTATCCAATGCCTTATTCTTCTTACAATTCAGTAATTCCATAGTATCTTCTACAGAAAAGTAAATATAAGCCCGATTTTCTACATCAAACCACTTATTTTTGATAGATAATGACATTCTATCGAGCATCAGACCATAAAGAACCTTTGCATCCGTTGACAGCTCACGAAAATAATCATTCGTAAACAAAAGCTTCGGTATTCTGTAAAAGCTGAGCATGTCTGCTTCTTGTCCATAAAAATATGAAAAAGTTATCTTTTCGCTCACTCTGTTTTCCTCCTTCCAAATAGTCCTTGAAGTGCATTTTCTGCACTTCTACACCGAAGCCGATGCAACCTGCGTCTTCGCAAAATTCTTTACATATATCTGGTTCGGCAACCCCTTACCTCGTTTCTTTTTAACTATCAGCCCAACATCTTCAAGCTCTGCCAGACAGTCAACTGCCTTATGCTTAGAAACATTCATATCCGACTGTATTTCATCCAAAGAATATACAATGTAGACCTTATTCTCTTCGTCCATCCATTTATTCTTATAAGACATCCCCATTCTATCCAACAACATTCCATACAGTATCTTAGCCTGAATGGAAAGGGAAGAGAATGCTTCCCCCACCACCAGTTCCTTAGGAATTCTAATAAAACTAAACTGCTCTGCCTGTGTTCCATAAAAATAATTTGTTTTCATATATCTCATTGCTCCTCACTCTCCTGTGTCTGTTTCCACTGCTCCAACAATCCGAATATCACTCGTTCCATTTCTGACTTAGAATAATATGCTGGAAAGAATTTATGAAGTTTTCTCTCATTCAACGTAATCTTCTTTGATACCTTCGGTGACGATGCACTCCCAATCAAAATATTAATCAACTGCTCCTGTGTCATATTCTTATCATCACGGTACTTGCGAAGTTCCATAAGCTGCTCCTGCTTAATCATCCCATTCTCACGGATAAATTCATAAATCCACTGCTGGACATTCTTATTCAAATAAGAAATTTCTACTGCTACTGATAATGCCAGACGTTTCTCATCCACCATATCAAGAAGCTTAGGTATAAGTTCGGTAAGACGAATGTATCTATGTACTTGCGCTCTGGCCAAACCTTCACCTTGTCCAACAATCTCATCCGACCCCAACTTCGTCTCCTGAAGAGACGAAGTTAAATCATTCCTTTTTCCTTGCCTTTTTATGGCATCCAATTTCATCTTTAACGAAAAAGCTCTCTCACTTGCCAATATCTCTTCCCTTTGAACATTAGCATCAACCATAGCGATAACCGCATCATCATTAGTCATTTCCTTTACAATCGCCGGTATCCTAAGCAAACCTGCTCTCTTAGCCGCATGCAATCGTCTATGACCGGAAATCATTTCATAAGTACCCTCATCATCCGGTCTTACAAGGACCGGAGTGAGAATACCATTTGCCTTAATGCTTTCCACCAACTCATCCATCTTTTCATCGTCCACTACCTTAAACGGATGATTTTCAAACGGATAAATTGCTCTAATATCTATATCAATCGTTCCCTCTGTTTCAGGAACACACAACAACTCGTCAATACTTGTTAATTTGATTTTCTGTCCTGCTCTACCTGCCATTATCGATTACCTCCTTAATCAATGCTGTATAAGCAAATGCCGCTTTTCCCTTTGGGTCATATTCATAGATACTGCTACCTTCTGCACTAATTTCAGCAGCTCTTACAGAAAGAGGTATCTCTACTGCAAATACATTAACGCTTGAAGAATACGCATCATAAACCTGCATGGAAATATCCTTTGCATAGTTCGTCCTATTATCTACCATAGTAAGCAAAATACCC
>JAAYYM010000533.1 GCA_012515365.1 Clostridia bacterium | reverse complement strand
TAAAAATCATATTTGGGGTTTGTAAAAGAACAGAAATGGAATATAATGATGGAGTAAGATTCAATTCTAAAGCAAATCTAGGTGTACTCTATCTATTTAATTCCTACAGTAAATTTACGCTATCTTTGTCACTTTTTTCCTTGAAATTATTATTTGTTTGCGTTATTATAAAGATAAGAAAGTAGGTTTTTATGCCCACTCGCATCAGAATACTCTGATCAACGAAACTGATTTTGTTGAACATGCGGATTTCAAGGAAGAAAGGAGGGGCATTTATGGCTGGTATCGATATGCTGAATACCGTATATAATCACTATATGACAACATATGCGCCCCGAGGCACTTCTTCTCCTTATGATACTCATAAGAAGAGCGAACTCCGCAGCGTATATAATTCGATTGTCAAAATGAGCAAGGATTCTCCTCTCTTCTTATTCAAAAATCAAAACAATATTGGCGAGTTTGCTGTTGGCATGAAAGAAAACGCCAGAGAGCTTAAAAATGTGATTTCTTCTTTATCTACAGGCTCTGGTTCTGACTTACTAAATAAAAAAGCACTGTCATCTGATAATGAACATGTTGTTACTGCATCTTATATAGGAAAGCATACAACTGATGATGACTTTCCTGAGCTAAAAATCGAAGTCCGTTCACTTGCTGCAAATCAAATTAATGAAGGAACTTATCTACCAAATGACGAGGTTTCATTGGCACCCGGAACCTATTCCTTTGACATTCATTCCCGTGATCTGGATTACGAGTTTCAGTTTAATATCAATCCAAACGAAACGAACCGGATGCTTCAGGAAAAACTATCACGCCTGATCAACAAAGCCGATATTGGACTTTCTTCTGACATTATTGAAGACGAGCAGGGCAACACTGCCATGATCATGACTTCTGATGATACCGGTAACGCGGAGTCCGATTCTTTATTCCGAATTTCAGATCTCAATACCAGTAAGACAAGTGGTGTAGTTGATTACTTCGGCATCGGAGAAATGACTCAGGCACCACATAATGCAAGATTTATTTTAAATGGAGAGGAACGCTCCACATCCTCTAATCACTTTACAATAGATAAAACTCTCGAGATCTCACTAAACGGAATCAGTGAAGAGGGCAATGCTACTACCGTAGGTTTGAAAACAGATGTAGAATCCTTTACCGAAAACATCAGTCATCTGATTCAGGGATATAACACATTTCTGCAAAAAGCAAATACATATATTGATGCGCAGCCGAACACAAAGCGCCTGCTTCACGAAATGGGAAACATTTCTCTTTCCTATAAAAATGAGTTAGATTCTATCGGTCTGACCGTACAAGAAGATGGTAAGATCGTATTAGACAAAAATCTGTTACAGCAGACTGCATCTGAAGAAGATGCATTAGAAAGGTTTCATTCTATCAAAGATTTTTCCGGAGCCATCCTGTCAAAATCCAATCAGGTTTCCTTGGATCCGATGCATTATGCTGAAAAAACAATTGTCGCTTATAAAAATCCGGGCAAGTCTTTTGCAAGTCCGTATATTACAAGCGACTACAGTGGCATGTTATTTAATAGTTATTGTTAACGTACATCCCTGATATTTGTTTCAACTCATTCAGGAAAGGCAGAATTCCACTATCAAGTATGGTAGCTGCCTGTTCATAATTTTTAGAAATCATAGCATCACTTAAACGAAGCACTTCCTGGTTAATTTTTTCCTTTTCCATGACAGTGCTTTTTTCATTGATCAGACTTGAAGTTCCATTAAATATCTCAATGACCCAGTTCAAACCTTCTATAACCTGAAAAAGATACTCCTCTGTATCATCCTTTTTCTCACCGGTTAATTCACCAATGACCTCCTCCATACTCGGAATCAGTTTCATCAGATATTCATGAACTGTCTGTAATGCCTCGATCTGCATTTCCTTTATATGCGCAACAGTTTCATCTAGTGTTTCTTTCTTTTCAAGATTCATAGATTGTTCCATCCTTTCCCCCATTAATAAGTAGCATTAAACTCTTTATCGGCAGATTCAAGCGCTTTCTCAACCACCTGATGCATATCATAATACTTATACTCACCCAGACGTCCGCCAAAAATCACCTGTTTCTCCTGACCGGCCAGTTCCAGATATTTCTGAAACAGTTCATTATTTTGTTTATCATTCATCGGATAATATGGTTCGTCACCCTTTTTCCAAGTCGCCGGGTATTCCTTTGTAATAACTGTTTTCTCCTGCGTTCCAAACTCAAAATGCTTGTGCTCAATAATTCTTGTATACGGGATCTCATACTCCGTATAATTCACAACTGCATTTCCTTGATAATTCGACTGATCCAATGTCTGCGTTTCAAATTTTAAACTACGGTATTCAAGTTCTCCATAGCAGTAGTCAAAATATTCATCCAACATTCCTGTAAAGACAATCTTATCTGCCAGTTCCGCATAAGTTTTTCTATTCTGAAAGAAATCCTCATTCAGCTTAATCTCTGATCCTTCCAGCATTTTTTCGATCATCCCGGTATATCCACCCTCCGGAATCCCCTGATACTTATCATTAAAATAATTATTATCATAAGTAAATCGTACCGGAAGACGCTTGATAATAAAAGCCGGAAGCTCTGTTGCTTTCTTGCCCCATTGCTTCTCTGTATATCCTTTTACCAGCTTTTCATAAATATCTTTTCCAATTAGGCGGATTGCCTGCTCTTCTAGATTTTCCGGTTCACCTGCAGCTTCACTTAATGCATCCTTGATTTGCTCATCAATCTTGGCTTTTGCTTCTTCCGGTGTCGTAACTCCCCACAATGCATGAAATGTATTCATATTAAATGGAAGATTATACAGCTCGTCCCGATATCTGGCAATCGGCGAATTGGTATAACGGTTAAACTCTGCAAATGAGTTTACATAATCCCAAATCCTTTTATTGCTCGTATGGAAAATATGGGCTCCGTAGCGATGAACCTGAATCCCTTCAATCTCCTGCGTATATACATTGCCACCGATATGAGCTCTGCGGTCAATCACTAGAACTTTTTTTCCTGCCTTCACCGCCTCATGCGCAAATACAGCGCCAAATAATCCTGCTCCTACTATTAAATAATCGTACTTTTTCACAATTCTATTCCTCTGCTTCCCTTATTCGTTCTATGGCACGTTCCAACGTGCAATGTTCCATCCCCTGAATCCTGACGCCACCCTGAGTCGCATTGATCAGCTCTGTATGTTGCTCCGATTCTTGATTGACGTTCTTCATGTTGCGTATTCTTTCTTCAAACCACTCTTTATACATGATAAACGGCTGAACCGTGTATACTTTACCGCCATTCAGATCCTCTGTCTCGATCAGCCCTTTTGTATCATCGATCTCTACCTTAGCAGTTGCTGCAGCATGCATCTTATTTTGAGAATATGCCAGATCTAATCCCAGGCAGATTATCCTCTTTGCCCCAAGCCTTAATGCCACATCAAAAGCTACCGTACTCACCGAGCCACCTGTCTCGTAAAGCTTATACGCATGCTGCCTTGCATATTCCTCTGCCTTTGGATAATCCTTCTGGCAAATCAAATATTTCTCACCATTACAGCTCATCGTAACAGACCTGCTCGAACTCGATACTACCAAAAACGGAATGCCCGCCTCGTGAAGGCCTCTCACCTGCGCGATCATTCTCATGGCACAGTCCAGAAATACGACATAGTCAGGCTTGATATGTCGTTCATGCATCAGCTTCCGATAAGCTGTTCCCACTGCAACAATCAAACTATCCGGTGGCAAATTTCTGAGTAATTCTATATTTTGATCAAGTGACGGACCCGCTGCCACTATAAAAATATTCTTTCCCTTCCAGTGTTCCTCAAGTTCATCCACATAATGTGTGCATATTTTTGTATTAATCCTAAAATTACGATTCATATCTGGAAGCTGATTACGTATCGAACTGTCCTGAATAAATAAATTCATCATTTTTTCACGAATCGCTTCGTTTCTAATCAGACGAATAGACGGATAATGCAAAATGATTCCATCCGGAAACTGCTCCATGTAGCGACTCATTTCTTCAAGCTTCGGATCATAAAACAAATGAACATGATTCTCATTCAGCCATTTGATCCCTGTAATATGAAATGCCTCTCTAAGTACAGCTGCATTGCTTTCAAATACATAGATTTCGGCCATTCCTTCGCATCGTTTTGCAAGCTCCACAACATGATATCCAAGTCCAAATCCATAGACCACATACTGCGTGAGTTCCTCCTGATAATACTGATCAATCAGTGTGATTGCCTCTTCATGTGGCGCATAATTACTATGCAGATAAAAGGTAGTATTTTCACTCGAAGCCTTCAGCGTAACAGTACCCTGACTGGTGTCTTCTATTTGAAAGATAAACGAATCCTTACTCTTTTCTTCCATCACCTTAGCAAGCGCCGGCAGCTGCTCCTTAGCATATGCTAAATTTGCATCCCAAAGGTCTCTTGTAATGGGCGTATCTGTCTGCTGTCTGATGGCATCCTGCAAAGCAAACAAAAACGGAAGCATCTGTAGCTCTAACAAATCAGCCAATAGCACATAATCCTTTTGTGACTGCGCATCCATAATCCCTTGTAACGTCACAAGGATACTTTCCTGATCCACGATCGTTCCAAATCTATTGAAAAAATCACTCTCGGACACAATCTCTTCGATTGCATTTGCAAACTTCTGTATCCATTCGGCAAACAGTCTGTCGCCACGATTAAAGTTCTGTCTCCTATAAAAGGCAATCATTCGAAGAATGTCATCAATCTGATCAGCCTTATCAAAATATGTTTGTTTTGTAACCATGTTTATCCTCTTGATTCATCTCCAAAGTAACGAAGCAAAAAATTCATATCCAGCATCTTATCATCCACATAATAATCAGCATTTGGTTTTCCCATGATCAGCTCATGGTATTTCACGCCCCAGTCCTGCATCTGTTTTCTCGTAACAAAGGTCCAGTCAATGCCTGTTACATATCCCCTTGCCGTAAACAGAACAATTTCATTTCCTAGATCATATAAATGATTAATCACATTGATCATATCCGTTTGTGGTGGTGCCATCGCGTAGTCAAGCCCTGCACGAAAACCCGCGATCACTCCGTCTATGTCAAACACAAATCTCTTATTTCCATTTTTTATTTTCAAATACTCTTCGGCACGTTTAAATTCAGCCTCTGTATCAATATCAAAATTCTCTGTCATCTGATAGCCACAGATTTTGCGTCCCGACATGGAATGCTGTTGCGTGATCACATTTGTCCTGATCACATCGATGCATGCATTCTGATAATAGACTTTCGGCAGCTGCTGCCGTGGCATATTATAACACTCTTCGATGTCCTTCATGATCGGACTGATCGTACCATCTTCAGATAAATGCCACATTTTATAAGCGATTTCTGTTGCCGGAGCAATGCATCTCATAGAATCAATAGAAGGATCTGCAAGCATCTTTTCAACCATCGCATCTATATCTTTTGGATTTCTGATCGGATAAGTCGGTCTTAGCTGCACGACAAGTTCCGGAACATACCCTTCTTTTTCTTTTAGGAAATTTAGGGCATGTGAAAACACATCATAGTCGGTAGCTGTATCTGTCGCGTACTCAGCAGGGCGCATAAACGGAACCTCAGCCCCATACTCTTTAGCGATCTCTCCATACTGCTCACTATCCGTACTGACAATGATCCGCGTGATATAGTTTGATTCCTTAGCATGCATAATCGAATACGCCAGCATCGGTTTTCCATCAATCAGCCTGATATTTTTATCCTTTACACTTTTCGACCCGCTCCTCGCGGGAATAATAGCTAATATTTCCTTCATATACTAAATCCTTTATTCTACGTGAGAACTCTCCCCATATAGTCAGGGGTATCTCACTACGTGAGAACTCTCCCCTGACACAATTATATCATACTCGATTAGTGGGGGGTAGAAAATTTTGTATATATGCGGTAAACTGGGGGAATACTATATTGACCTATTAATTTATATGTGCTACAGTTCCCACATAAACAGCTATTATCTGAATTAGAAGAAGGAGTGTGACCTTGATGAAACGAATTGCTTTTTTTGATGCGAAGCCTTATGACCGATTATCCTTTGATCAACAGAACTCGCACTATGAAATTGTTTACTTTGAAAATAAGCTGAATCCCCAAACTGTGAGTCTGGCCTATGGTTTCGATGCGGTATGTGCCTTCGTCAATGATACCATCAGTAGCGAAGTCGTCATGAAGCTTAGCGACCATGGAACGAATCTTCTGGTCATGCGCTGTGCAGGTTATAGTAATGTAGACTTTAAAACAGCTTACAACAGACTTACTGTCCTACGTGTTCCTGCTTATTCTCCACACGCAGTCGCCGAACACGCTATGGCACTGCTCCAGACATTGAATCGCAAAATACACAAAGCATACAACCGTACACATGAGTTTAATTTTAGCTTAGTCGGACTTACCGGCATTGACCTCCACGAAAAAACTGCAGGTGTTATCGGTACAGGAAAAATCGGACAGGCATTCATCAATATATGTAAAGGCTACGGAATGAAGATCCTCGCCTATGATCCATACCCATTAAAAGATTCTGATTTGAACTACGTTTCTTTGGATGAGCTTTATCAAAACAGCGATATAATCTCTCTTCACTGTCCATTGACCGATGATAATCATCACCTGCTCAATCAAGATGCCTTTTCCAAAATGAAGCGTGGTGTCTTCATTATCAATACCTCTCGTGGTGCTCTGATCAACAGTGAAGCTTTACTAGATGCACTTAATCAGGGAATTGTCCGCGGTGCCGGACTAGATGTTTATGAAGAGGAAGCCGATTTCTTTTTTTCAGATTGTTCTGATGAAATCATCCATGACGATACACTGGCATTATTAATCTCTAGACCAAATGTGATATTGACTTCCCATCAGGGCTTCATGACAGAAGAAGCATTATCTAACATTGCCTCCACTACAATCGAAAACCTTGACGCCTACTTTACCGGACAGCCACTCAAAAACGAAGTTTGTTATCAATGTGACAGCGGAAAAGTCGGTGAAAACTGCAAAAATAAAACAAACGGACGGTGCTTCTAGGCACCGTCTTTTGGACACTTCTTTCTCTTACCTGTAAAATCGTTCGATACAATTTTGAAAACACAAACTGCCAAGGCCTGCTGCTCTGTAAACGTAACATCTCGTCCCGACTGTTGCCTAAACATCATACTAAGAGCTTCTGTTTTATCGGCCGCTTCTTCTAAAAACTCAACTACACCATTTCCGATCACACTGGAAAAATAATAACCTGAATTGCACGGTGTCTCCGGAAAAACCGCCATACCTTCATTACAAATTTCAAAACATACTTCCGGATTTTTCTTAAGGATGTCAATCTTTCTTCCTTCCTTTGCAGAATGAAGATACAAAGTTAAAATTCCATCCTCTATTTTGTACCCGTAGCTCAGGGGAACCACATAAGGATGTCCATCATCAACCATCGCTACATGTGCAGTTTTACACTGATCCAATATCTCCATGATCTCATTTATGTCAGTTACTTCTCTGTCAGCTCTTCTCATTCTTAATTCTCCGGGCAAACCTATTTTCTCCGAATGTCTTTATCATTTTAATACCCTTTTCCATATTAATTGATTTCTTTCGCCTTCTGCACTCCAGTTCTCTTGTATAATTTATCCTTTATCTATCTCTATTTCGTTTTGCAGTACTTCAATGCTGCATCCTCTTTTATTGCCTCTAAATCTAAATCATCTTTATGTTCAAAATACCATCGGTATAATTTTGAAATGCCATCTTCATAGGATGTAAAAGAATAAGCCCCTCCCATATTTTCCAACAGCCTTGTATTATCTCCCGTATATTGATAATTCATACCTTCATGCAGTACTTTTATTTCAGATGATTTATTTCCAATAGAATTAATGATTTTTACAATAGATACTAAATCAATGGATTGTGTGGGGGTAATATTAAATTCCTTGTGAATCAGATCATTTTCAATAACCCGTTTCACAATATCAAGGAAATCGTCAAGATACAAATAATCAAATACTACATTTTGATTGATAATCAACGGCATTCCCAGCATATTTTTCAAAATAGAATTAGAGATAAATTTATAAGTATAATCCTCATAACACCCATATAGTCCAAAAATAATAATATGATAGATATTGCCCAATGAATTTGCATGCTTCAAATATCTTGACATTACATATTTGCTAAATCCATAATCATCCTTTGGAATAATTTCACCACAACTAGGCTCTGCAATCTTTACTAAATCACGCATTTTACTATACTGTGCGCCACTTCCAAAATTAATCATCTTCATTTTGGGTGTGATACAACGCTCCATATTGTAAAACATTCTTAGATTTTCTTCTACAATATTAGCGCTCGTTTCGGAATAACCATTCTTTCTGGCGCCTCCGCAATTCGCGCAGTTTATTACAACATCAATCCTATTTTCTTTTATAAAAGATGCTACCGCGACTTCATCTAGAAGATTAACAACTTTCCTTGTCACCGGATAAACTTCATATTGTCCCGATAAATATAAAGTCAGTGCTCTCCCAACAAACCCGCCTGCTCCCATAATTGCAATTTTTTTCATATGTCTCCCCATTCAAAATAACTATTTATCTCATGCATTTACCATGTCTATAATCATATCTTTTGCAAACTGTTCCCGATCAAGAAATGGGTACATATCTTCCAATGGCTTTGAAACAAGTTGACCGTTATCCTTTGCCATAGATGCGTTTGTTGGGATAATCTCCATCTCATTTATGTCAGTTACTTCTCTGTCAGCTCTTCTCATTCTTTAATCCTCCCGGCAAACCTATTTTATTTCATCCCAACAGGCTTGAATATAATCTTTGGTTTTATCTTTTTTGATAGCAGAATTTATATAAATACGTTTGGGTGCAAATTTGCAAACGGTTTTTTTCTTTGGAAAGATACGTCTGAATAAGTAAATAATAAATTTGAAAATATATTTTATTGTAGTAAATAACCCTATAAAAACATGAGAGTAACAAAAATACTTATCAATTCACCATTCATAATTAATCCTTCCTTTCCACAAAACTTTTGAATAAATTGTAACACAATTCCAGTTAAGAGTAAATACATGGCATCTATGAAAGCGCATTCAAATAACCCAGCAGTCTACCTTTATCTTTCATATCCAAACTCTGAAAGTGTTCAATCATCACTCCAAGTTCTGTAGACTTGTCAATGACCCAATAATTATCTTTCCTGCTTCTGGTCCCTTCATCTTTTGTCCCGGACAGCAGTTCATAAGGCGACACATCCAGCACCTCGCAAATAGTCAGAATCTTATTCGATACCGGATTAGTCTTCTTACGTTTCCAGTCACTGATTGCACTCTGCGCTATGCCTGTCTGTTCTGAAAACTCCTTTTGTGTCATCCCGCGTTCCTTTAACAGTAAAAAAATGTTCTCACTAATTGTCATTTCTTACGCCTCCTCTGTCTCAATCGTCAATCTCTGTAAAATATCATAAATCACCCGCGAATCATTTAAGAGGCTGATAGCAAAACACTTTTTGCCTGCATCCTTTAATGATGCACCTATATGATATGCCTTTACATTATCAATAATCAGAAACCTGTCATGAAATACATCTGTATACTTTACCGCTAAATGTGAATATTGCTGATTAAATATCTTCACATCTTTCTCCGACAACATGGTTTTCTTGACTGTATAAACAGTTACACTCACATCGGTATTCTTCTTTGACAAAATGTTCAGTGTCCCAGTATCCACATAATTATCTACAAGTACAATAGTCTTTTCTGCACTCTTCACAAGATCAATCAGCAAACTGAAGGCATCATATATCTGTCCGTCAAAGAAGATTTTCTGTTGTGACTCTTTATGATCTGATATATAGGCGAAAACCTTATCAAACTTCTCGTTTGTCTCATTTTGATAAATAATCTGCCGTTTCTCTATCTCATTCATGCGATTATATAATAAAGAGTTGTTAGCCATGTACTTACGCATTTCAACAAATGTTTCCATTATTCTTATACTAACTTGTATTGCTACCTCACTTCGAAGCACTGCGGAAAGCATTGCTATTCCTTGCTCTGTAAAGACATACGGTAATTTTCGGCGACCACCATAGCCGTCTCCATTAATCAGGAAACTTGAAGTCGCAATTTGCGACTTCAAGTTTTCATATTCATTTGGGCTTAATTGAAACCGAAATGTTTCAGGAAATCTAGTGCTATTTCTTTTCACTGCCTCATTTAGTCGCTTCGTTTCCACCTGATATAGCATTGCCAAATCATTGTCCAGCATAACCTGTTTGCCACGTACTATGTAAATTAGCCCTTGAAGTTGAATTGCTTCTGCAATTGCAGGTACATTGTCTGTAACTTCATCCTTCATAATTTCAGCCATTTTGTCCCTCTCTTGCAAATGCAATGAATTATCCTTTTTCTAACAGTCTATTCTCATACAGAATAGCACACATTGTTTCGTGATTCAACATATTTTCGCTTATGCGTATTTTATTCCGTTATCCCCTCAATAAAGATTTCTATGTCCCGCATAATATTTCATCAGGATAACAAGCTTGCTGAATGGGTAATTCGTTCATTTACACTTGGCTGGAAAAACTGGACAATCATGGATTCTTTGCGGGATGCAAAGACCAGTGCTGTTCTTTACCGTATTGTTGGAACTGCAAAGGCAAATAACCTCCGTGTATTTGAGTACATCGAAATGCTGCTTCATGAACTATCCAAGCATCAGAATGACGAAAACCTTGATTTCATCGAAGATCTATTGCCTTGATCGGATAGTGTTCAGCGAAAATACCATTTCAGGCAAAAAGTTTATATCATTTTACAAAGTTCAAAATCTATCGAAGACCGCCTTAAATGGCGGTTTCTTTCATTATTAGTACTCATGAATGAGTATTCTCGAGCAGAATTGTGTTAAAATACGTTGGCTACAACATCCATCTGTTCTCTACTATGGAAACAGTATATTCAGATAATAATGTGCCAAAAATAACAATTTGCTTATCTCTGTATAGTAATACTCTTGATATAAAATCAATATATTGTTAATTTATCAACTCCTAATTAATGACTCATATACTCATTACGGCATAG
>JAAYYM010000532.1 GCA_012515365.1 Clostridia bacterium | reverse complement strand
TACATATCTAGCTCCTGTCACCAGATAATTCAGATCACAAAACCGACTATAATCACGTACCTGATGTTCCAAACGTTCCAGAGAATCTCTGTCACTTTTAATTTCAAATCCAACTATCCCCTGCCCCGGAAGGATCATGACTGCATCTGCACGACATTTTCTGCAAAGCACAAATTCCTCCATGATTCTGAGTCTTTCACCAGACAGTTCAAATTGTTCAAACAAAACAGGTCTGATATCGCGATCCAGTAAAGAGGGATGTCTCTTTTTCTTTTCATTCAATTTTATCACCTATTGATTATGCACCCTTGCGCCATGTCGAAGGTGCAAGCAGTACTAATAATGGAAAGATTTCCAAACGACCGATCAGCATGTCAAAAATGAAAATCACATTTGAAAAATCGGAATAAGAAGAAAAGTTTCCTGTCGGACCGACTACACTAAGTCCAGGACCAATATTATTAATGGTCGCGGCAACTGCCGTAAAATTTGTTACCAGATCCTTATTGTCAAATGAAATCAACAACGTAGAAGCTGTGAAAATCAATAAAAAAGCGGCCAGATATACTGGGATTCCTCTTGAAACATCCGATGATACAGAGTGTCCCTCAAGCTGCAGTGGGCGAACACGCCTTGGATGAATAACAAACAGAATTTCATTCTTCACTATTTTGCAGTAAGCAATGATTCTGGATACTTTCAATCCACCGCCTGTACTACCTGCACACGCACCTATAAACATCAACAAGACTAAGATGCCCTTAGAAAGTGACGGCCATTTATCAAAGTCACCGGTAGAAAAACCAGTCGTAGTCATGATAGACGCTACCTGAAACACAGAATGATGAAAGCATTCTATAAAGGTATCATAGTATCCTCTGATATTAACTGCGATGATCAATGCAGACGCCGCAATTATAATAAAATACCATCTGACTTCTTCAAAGGAAAGTGCCTGTTTCCATTTCTTCATCAATATAAAATAATATGCCGAGAAATTGACACCAAACAAAATCATAAAAATAGTAATGATTGACTGTGACGCCATGGAGTAAGAACCCACACTGCTGTTCAGGATACCAAATCCACCTGTGCCTGCTGTTCCAAAGCTCAATGTAATCGTATCAAATAACGGCATACCGGAAATCAGCAACAGGATCATTTCTACAATTGTCATTGCAAAATAAATGATATATAAAATCATTGCTGTCTGCTTCACTCTAGGAACCAGTTTTCCTACGGATGGACCGGGACTTTCTGCTCGCATAATGTGTATCTCATTTCCATCTGCCATAGGAAGTACAGCTAAAATAAAGACTAAGACACCCATACCACCGATCCAGTGGGTAAAACTGCGCCAGAATAAAGAACACCTAGACAAGATCTCTACATCCTCTAAAATAGAAGCTCCTGTTGTCGTAAAACCCGAAATAGTCTCAAACAGTGCATCAATATATCTTGGAATATCACCACACAGCCAAAAAGGAAGTGCCCCTATTACACCGAGCACAATCCAGCTCAGTGCCACTGCAACAAACCCTTCCTTCGCAAAAAAAGTGAGATTCTGTGGCTTCTTACGGGTGCCAATCACACCTATGATTCCGCAAAACAGCGCGACAGCTGCATATGCCAGTCCTTCTCTTTCATGATAGATCAGGGCCACAATACATGCAAATCCAAGGAAAATTGCTTCAAACTCAATCACTTTAAAGAGAATATATCTTACAATTGAACGATTCATGTCTTACCTCTCACAATCCGTCATTTTAGAATATCATTTAAGTCTCTCAGTCCGGTTGTTGTCGTCACCACGACTACAGAATCACCTTTACGGATGATATCCTGCCCTTTCGGAGTAATGATGTTTCCATTATGATTGATACCGCAAATCAGAAGATCATTTTTCAAATTTAATTCTTGTAATGGTTTATCTATAATTGCCGATGCATCATCGCGTACGATGAATTCCAATGCCTCTACCTTGTTTTCGATCAGTCTGTACAGAGTCTCTACATTACTTCCAATGGAATTCTGCATCGCACGCACATAACGAATGATATACTCTGCTGTGATATTCTTAGGATACATCACGCTTCCAATTTCAAGATTCTCTACAATTTTATCATAATTGGTTCTATGAACCTGAGCTACTATTTTGGCATTTGTCACACTCTTTGCATAGAGAGAAATCATAATATTTTCTTCATCAAAATTTGTCCAGGCCACAAAAGAGTCTACCTCTTCAAGTCCCTCTTCAAGTAAAAGATCTCGATCCGTACCATCACCACAGATCACACTTGCCTTAGGTACTAGTTCACATAATTCCTCACAACGATCTCTGTTCATTTCAATGATCTTAACCTGTATGCCCATACTGATGAGCTGCGTTGCCAGATAAATGGTAGTCTCTCCGCCACCGACGATCAGCGTGGATTTTACACGTCCACCCTTTAAATTTAATTTTTTCAAAAACGGAAGCACTCTTTGCGAAGAGGTCACGATAGAAATCAGATCCTTTTCCTCCAGCACGAAATTTCCATTTGGTATAAAAACCTCTTCTCCACGCTGCACAGCGCAGATCAAAATGTCATCACCTATTTTCATACTGATATCCTTAAGACTGCAGTGATTTAGCTTAGACTCTGCTGTAATCTTAAGCTTCATAAGCTCGATCTTGCCCTTAGCAAAAGCATCTACCTCCATGGCAGAAGGGAACTTAATCAAACGAGCAATTTCAGAGGCCGCCGCCAATTCTGGATTCACAATCATCGACAGACCAAGCTCCTTACGGATGAATTCCGTTTCCTTACTATACACAGGGTTTCCTACTCTTGCAATGGTCTGACAGTTTCCTGCTTTTTTAGCAATCAGGCAGCATAACAAATTCAGTTCATCTGATCCGGCTACCGCGATCAGTAAGTCTGCATCTTCGATCCCTGCATCCTTTTGCACACTGTAGCTGGCTCCATTCCCTACTACCCCCAGCACATCATATGTATTCGACACAGATGTCACAAGATTTGGTTTTGTATCGATTACAACAATATTATGACCTTCCCTGCTTAGCTGTTCAGTCAGAGTTTTACCTACATTTCCACATCCCACAATTACAATATTCATATCGTTTCCTCATAAAATAATTAATTGTTTAAATAGTCAATGACTGTTCTCTTTGCATACTTCCTAATTCTAATGCCATAAAATTCATGTCATGAAATTTCTGAGGTACTCTTCTCTTAATCGCATCTTTCATTTCTTCTAGTGTGATTCCAAGCTCAGATGTTGATATGGCAGCACCAAGTAATGCGATATTGAGTACCTTTGAAGAGCCACATTGTTTCATAATCTGATCACCATCAAGTATGACCACTCTTGCATCAAGCTGTTTCAGATAATCAAGCATTTCCTCAGCGCGATAGCTCATTTCGGTAAGTGAAGCTGTCACAGGGGCAATTGCTCTCTGATTTACGATGATGACACCATTTGGTTTTATATAATCACTGTTCCTAACTGCTTCAGCCGGTTCAAATCCGATCAGTACATCTGCACTGTGTTTCGGAATCAAAGAAGAATGAATTTCCTCACCAATTCGCACATGGCTGACAACACATCCACCACGTTGCGCCATACCAATCGTTTCTGCAGTACGTACATGCATATTTCCCTTCATTGCTGCATCTGCGATCAGTCTGGAGGCTAATACGGTCCCCTGACCGCCTACACCACATAACAAACAACTCTTATTCATGGTCATTACCTCCTATTGCATTCACCGGACAGACATACGTGCAGATTCCACATCCATAGCATAGGGATTCATCAATGTTGATCTGACCGTCTGCAGCCCTGACGATAGCCGGGCATCCTAATTCTTTGATACACTTTTTACAGCGAATACACTGATTTTCATTGATCGTCAGCGGTTTTTTCGGTTTTTCAAGTGCAATACACGGCGCCTTAAAGATAATTGCACGTACTCCTTTTTTGAGCGAGGCAGCTTCTACTGCACCAATTGCTTCATCTAAATGATTAGGATTCACAATTTCCACGCTTTCTACACCAATTGCACGTAAAATCTTTTCAATATTAACCGGATCGATCACATTTCCCATCATAGTTTTTCCGGTACCCGGATGAACCTGATGACCCGTCATGGCTGTCGTTGAATTATCTAAAACAATCAATACAATATCGGTCTGATTATAAACAGCGTTGACAACGCCAGTCATCCCTGACGCAAAAAAGGTCGAATCACCGACAAACGCGAAATTAACGGTGTCCGGTTCGATTCGATGTAGTCCCTGAGCAATCGTTATACCTGCACCCATACACAGACAAGTATCAACCATATCGAGAGGCATTGCATTGCCTAATGTATAGCATCCAATATCTCCGGAGTAAACAGCCTTCTTCCCTTTCATTGCCTGCTTAACAGCATAGAATGAGGCTCTGTGAGGACAACCTGCACATAAAACAGGCGGTCTGACAGGAAGCTTTGGCATATCCGGTTTTGCATCTGTGGTCTTTTCAAGGTTCAAAAAATCCTGCAGATATTCTGTGATCATCTCAACACTATTTTCACCTGCACATGCTGTATCTAGTGAAAGCTTTCCTTTTATAGTCACATTTAAATGATATTTTCCACAAATATAAATCAGTTCTTTTTCAATCACCGGATCAAGTTCTTCCAAAACAAGTACTTCTTCGAGTCCTTCTAAAAAAGAAAGTGCAAGTTTTTCAGGAAATGGGTGCGGTGTTCCAACTCTAAATAGTTTAACTTCGGATTCTTTTGGCAGACTCTGACTAATCGTTTCTGTCATCGCCTCTTTCAGGTAGGCATAGCTGATGCCACCTGCGGCAATTCCTTTTTTACCACTTCCAGTCACCACGTTATATGGATTTTTTGAAAATTCGTCAGCCAGATCACGGTTACGTGCTTCTATTTTCATGTGATTGGCATAAGATAAACGTGGGAAAATAACCCAGCGTGATGAATCCTTGATAAATCCTTCCGGTTTGTGGAGGACCGGCTGACTCAATACGTTTATATCTGCACAGCCATGGCATACTCTTGTCGTCGGTCTGAATAATACCGGTGTATTCAGCTTTTCAGAACACAAAAAAGCATCCTGTATCATCTGATATGCTTCCTCAGGAGAAACCGGATCAAACACCGGAAGTTTTGAATAAATTCCAAAGGTTCTGGTATCCTGCTCAGTCTGTGAAGAAATAGGACCCGGATCATCTGCTACAAGAATGACCATTCCACCCTTGACTCCAATGTACGCAAGACTCATTAAAGGATCAGATGCAACATTTAATCCAACCTGTTTCATGGTCACAAGTGTCCTTGCTCCTGCATAGGATGCT
>JAAYYM010000763.1 GCA_012515365.1 Clostridia bacterium | reverse complement strand
TCGGTGATCTCGCCCGCCCTTACGGTCTCGGTTGGGAGAATGGTCAGGGTCACGCGGGATCCGGGAAGCGCGCCAAAGCGCATGAGCTCGTCAAGCAGGGTGTCGACGTCAATGCCTGCCGACTCCTCGCGGGTGGCGGTGATGTCCCACCACACGAGAACCCCAAGTCCATGAATATCTGCAAAGGTGTTCTTCTGTAGCGTTATGAAGTCTTCCCCAACGTAACGGCTTGATATCTTCACACGCTGCGGATGCGGGAAGTCCAGGCGGTCGAGCCGCGTGAAGAATCCAGCGAGCTGATCAAAGAGAGGGTCGCCGGCCTTGATTCCGTCGCTGCGCTCGATCTCCACGATATTGCACCCGGCCTTGTGACCCTCGCCCCAGTTCAGGGGATAGATGCTCCCCGGATAATAAGCGGGGATGCCGGGTATCTGCTGGGGCTCATGAATGTCACCGAGCGCGATGTAGTCGGCCCCTACACAAGCGAGGTCGTCGCGGGTGACTGCGAGTCCGCCATCGGCTTCGAAGCCCGTGCCGGTCTTTGCGCCGCGCACCTGGCCGTGATATAACAGGACGCAGTGGAGGTCCGAGTGCTGCTTCCTCATGCCGCCAAGCCCGAGAAGCAGTGCCCGCATCGAGTGCTGCGCCGCAAGGTCTGCATTGTCCTTCCCAGTGGCTTCCTGGTTCGCCAGGAGCCACTTTTTATTGGGTTCAGGTACACCGAAGAGGATGGCCTTCGCGCAGTCGAAGGAATGCGGGGATTCGATGATCTCCCCTCGCTCCTCAACCGGGCGGTGTACGAGGAAATACTTTTTTCCCGGGCGCAATATCGTCACACCGTAACTGGACTCGATCTGCTCGAATACCTCGAGCGAGCCCTCGGAGTCGTGCGATGGCGTGCCGTAGATCATGGCCACGGGTGCGCAGTTCGCAAGGCCCCGAATGAGGTCCACAAACGCGGCGAATTTCGCTCGTGCGCTGTTCTGCGTCGGACCATCCCATGTGTCCCCCGCGATGGCGATGAGATCGAAGGGCTCTCTTTTGTGCTCGTCGATGACGGTCTGTATCGACTTCCGCGCCTCTTCGAAAGAGGCTTCCCGGAAGTGCAGATCTGCAAGGTGTGCAATCCTCATTGTATGACTCCCTCTACCGCGACTCTGATGGTCGTGGCGTATCCAGTGCGATCGATAACGATCAAAGCCCGCGGGCCCTGAACGTTGCCGCCAACAACCTTGCGCATGCGCTCGAACATGGCCGAGAGCGCGCGCTTTTCGTCATGGGCTGTGGCCGGCTGGTCAAGCCGGCTCACGCCCTTCATGGTGACGCGGGTCATGACACTGCCCTTGTTTTGAGTCCGCGTCCCTTCTTGAGCATGTCGAGATACGAGGCGAGCTGTACTATGGGAGCCTTAGTGTTTATCAGGCCGCGCACGGTTTCCGCTGCCTTGTCGTTGAGTGTCCCGCTTGCAAGGTACTGCTCAAGACTCACGACGAGCGCTTCCCTGTCGTCGCCAGCGTGGCCAGGTACGTCGTCGAAGCCGTCGCCCCCGTTGATCGCAGAGGCGGCAAGGTCTTCGGCTTCGCTTGTGACGTTGCGCGGCTCGTCGTCGTACCCACCGACATACGGAGCGGGATCAACGGCTGCTGGAGCCGCGATCTGATGTGCGGGACCCGCAATCTGTACGGCTTCCTGCGAGCCGTAGAGCGCCTGTGTGGGTCCTGCGATGTTATCGAGCATGCGGTTGAGCACGATCTCGTTCTTGGCGTTGACGATGACGCGGGAAAAAAGGAATACACGGGTTGCAGTGTCGGGCTCGTTCTTCGAATAGAGGTTCTTGAACCCCGTCTGCATGCCAAGAACGGCCACGGTGGCGCGATTGCGCGCGCCGGTATTGGCGCGCTGCCTCGCGACCTTGCGAAGCTGGACACGCTCCTGTGCAAGCTCCTTCGGGGTGTACTCGCGAGACCCCGGACGATTACCGACCTTGTTCTCCCAGTCCGCCTTCCCATTGAGCTCCATCTCTTCGAGACGCACGTCAACGTCAAACTCATATTCGCAGATCGGTCCAAGCACCCACTTTCCATCAGGTCCCATGATCATCGCCTGTGCGGTTCCGACATAGCACCCGTCCCCTTCCTTACGGGTCGTGTCTGCGGTCGCATTGAAGCTCACACCTGCGGCCTGCGCGAACTTGTCGAGGGTTTCCTTGCGCGGCATGAAGCTCCCCTTGAGGTCGTGGAACTCGTCCTTGCGCACGGTTATGACCTCGATGTGGACCTCGAAAAGCGGCGAGAGCTCTTCAAGATGCGACTGCTTGACGAAGTTGAGCGCATTCGGATACCGGGCGATAATCTGCCGTGCTTGTTCAGGTGTCATAGTCTTCTCCTTGTCGTGGTTTCGGCCATGCTTGGCCATCATCAGTGGGCGAGCATCACGCCCAGACCGCCGGGAGCGAACTCCCGGGGCAGATACAGATCACCTCCTTCATGCGGTCGTTTTCAGCTCCTGTATCTTGAACTGATGCCGCTTTGCCGGTTTGAGATACTTCGCCGCAAGCTCCGGGTTTTCCTTCTTGAACCGCGTGGAGTCGAAGCGCTCCTCGTCGTAGTCGCAGACCGTTACGGACCAACGGCCGGCGACAGATGTCGTGCCATATCCCGCAAGGCCTTCGATGATTGCGTCCAGCTCCTTGCGCCTTGCATCAAGCTCTTCCGCTTGAGCTTTGAGCGCTTGCCGCTCCTCGATGCTGCGAACCAGAGACTTTTCAAGCCTTACGGGGTCTTGAATCGCCCAGTCCGGGTCGTTCGCTGTCGGCGCTATCTTTTCCGCAAAATCCGTCATCCTCTTCCTCCTCATATATGCACCGTCCGCCCGCCAGGCAGTCCGGCACCTCAACCTCGTACCCGGTCACATGACACGGGCATCCTGCGCAGTCGTACACGCCCCGCGCGCTTTTCTCTTCAATGGTCACGCCGTTGCCTTCATCCCTCCGGCGCTCGTAAGGGCGTCGTAGACCTGCATGATCGCCTCGTAAGCGCGCAGCCCCGTTGCGGTCTGGATAGCCGCCACGTAATTGTGTGATTCCGGCATGTGGAGAACTTCCGCATTCCGAATCCAATTCGCGCGGCCTCTACGGCTCGCCATATAGGCACGGGTCGCATTCACGCGCTCGTTTACGATGTTCGCTGTATCCTTCATAGGGGCCTCCTTGTCGCTTGATGTCGTCTATGTATACCCTAATGTATTCTATTGTATTCTGTCAAGAGAAAAGAATACATTGACACGAAAAAGATTCTTTCGTATTCTTATCTCATGAAGCTGTCACCCATATCGATTCGTTTTGAAGAAGAAGACCTCGATGCCATTCGTCTTGCGGCGAAGCAAGAGGGCCTTGAGCCTGCGGCGTATGTCCGGCGCTGCTCTGTCCTATATACCCGGGAAAAGCACCCCGACTCATACAGGCAATCTGAATTGACCAAGAAACAGGGCAAATAGACTTCTTCACACCGGATACAC
>JAAYYM010000531.1 GCA_012515365.1 Clostridia bacterium | reverse complement strand
TACAGCGCAAGGGATTGTAGAAAGTGCACTTAGCAAGGTGAGAATGATAGAAGAGTTTGATTATGATCAACTAGTGATCAGCATAAAATCTTCCGATGTCATGATGTGTGTAAAGGCACACGAGCTTTTGGCTCCCAAGACAAACTACCCGCTGCATGTAGGCATTACGGAATCCGGTACACTTACGTCCGGCAATATCAAGTCGGCACTTGGGCTTGGTATTATCCTTCATCAGGGAATCGGTGATACGATTCGTGTTTCACTGACGGGAGATCCTGTCGAAGAAATCAAATCAGCAAAACTAATTCTGAAAACACTTGGACTTAGAAAGGGTGGAATAGAGGTTGTATCTTGCCCAACCTGTGGAAGAACAAGGATCGATTTGATTTCATTGGCAAATCAGGTGGAAAAAATGGTGGAGAATTATGACCTGGATATTAAAGTTGCTGTTATGGGCTGTGTCGTTAATGGACCTGGTGAGGCCCGTGAAGCAGATATCGGAATAGCCGGTGGTATTAATGAAGGACTTTTAATTAAAAAAGGTGAAATCATAAAGAAGGTACCAGAACAAGAATTATTAAAAACGTTACAGGATGAACTTGATCAGTGGGAGAAGTGATAAAGCAATGAGTAATGCTTTTTTTGAAGTATTTCATACATTGGAACTAAATAAAAATCTGACCTCCTTGTTTGAGGAATCACGTATTACAAGAGTGGTTTCAACAAGCAGGAAGGACATTTTGAAAATATATCTGGAGAGCGATTATCTGATTTTAAAACCTCAGACAAATGCGGTCGAACGTGAAATTAAGAAGCAGATTTTTAAAAATTCCGATACTTCGGTTAAGATTATAGAGCATTTTGCATTATCTGACCAATATACGCCGAAAAATCTCATGGAGGCATATTCGGAAAGTATAGCAACAGAGCTCAAAAATTATAATCATTTTGATCATAATCTTTTTTTGCATGCAACAATCGAGTATCCTGAAGAGAATCAGATCAGGTTTGTACTGGAGGACACGATCATTGCACGTAAACGCGCAAAGGATTTCCTGAAAGTACTGGATCATATTATTAATATGAGATGCGGGCTTTCTGCCGAATTAAGTGTTGCTTATAAGGAAGCAAAACCAAGCAAAGCATCTAAAATGTCAGAAATCAGAATGCAGGAAGAAATCAATACGATAGCATTAAGAGCTGAGGCAGCCGGCAGCGATGAGCATGCTGCAAAAGCGGAGACGAAGGACGACACTGTTAAATCCCAAAGCTCAAAAGGAAAGGATGCATTTTCATCAAAGCGTTCGTCTTATGGGAAAAAGGAGTTTCGAAAGAATACGAGAAGATATGCAGCATCTGATAATCCAGATGTCATTTATGGGCGTGAGTTTGAAGATGAGCTGATGCCGATTGAACAAATCATAGGTGAAATCGGTGAAGTGGCTATACATGGGAAAATTATACGTTTTGAGAAACGTGAATTAAAAAGCGGTAAATTTATCTTTATGCTAGATGTGACTGATTATACCGATACGATATCGGCAAAAATCTTTGTCAATGCAGAGCAACAGGCCGAATTGTCGGAAAAGCTAAAAGAGGACAATTATATCAAATTGAAGGGTGTTGCTACGCTGGATACATTTTCAAAAGAGTTGTCGCTTGGTTACATAGTAGGTATTATGAAATCCTCTGATTTTACATCTATCCGCATGGATCATGCTCCTGAGAAGCGTGTAGAGCTTCATTGTCATACGAAAATGAGTGACATGGATGGTGTCAGCGATGTATCGGCTCTGATCGATCGTGCAGTTACATGGGGACATAAAGCACTTGCTGTTACGGATCATGGAGTGGTACAGGCCTTTACGGATGCATTTCATCATATGCAGAAAAAGAAGTATAGTGATTTTAAGATCATTTATGGGATGGAAGGATATCTGGTAGATGATTTGCAGGAAGTCATCACAAATGCCGGTGAAAAAACGCTGGATGAAACATACGTATGCGTTCAGATCAAAACAACAGGAGCTTCCTCTTTTAAAAATAAGATTATTTGTATAAACGCTGTAAAAATCAGAAATGGTGCAATCTCAGAGAGCTATTATTCACTGGTAAATCCTCAAATGCCGATACCATTTCTTGTTGAAAAGGAGACCGGTATTAATGACTCCATGGTTGTCAATGAGCGGATGATCGATGAAGTACTTCCGGAGTTTCTTGAGTTTGCAGAAGATGCAGTTTTGGTTGCACAGGATGTCTCTTTCGGATATGGATTTTTGGAACATCAGGCATTTCTCCTTGGCAGAGAGATTCACTTCACTACCATAGATGCGACTGCACTTGCACGAATTATTTTAACGCAGATTTCAAAGCATAAAATAGAAAATGTAGCAAAAGAGCTTAAAATACCTATCCAGCATAAGGATGGAGTGACAGATGAAGCATCTATGACAGCTGAGATTTTTATTCAGCTTCTGGATCGCCTTAAAAAGAAGGAATTAACTACCTTTGCTGCCATCAATGAGTTTGGTGCGACTTCTGTAGATAATATTATGAAGCAGAAGTCTTATCATATCATTCTATTGGCACAAAATGAGGTCGGCCGCGTGAATCTTTATCGTCTGGTTTCATTTTCACACCTGAAATATTTTCATTCACGTCCGCGCATTCCGAAAAGCCTGTTAAGTGAATATCGAGAGGGCCTGATTATTGGATCTGCCTGTGAACAGGGAGAGCTGTTTCGTGCAATTGTTAATGAAAAACCAGATGCAGAAATAGCCAGAATTGTTCATTTTTATGATTATCTTGAAATACAACCAATTGGAAACAATGAATTTATGCTTCGTGATGAAAAATTCTCAGCATCTACCAGAAAGGATCTCGAGGATTATAACAGACGTATTGTAAAACTGGGGGAGGAATTTAAAAAGCCTGTTGTTGCAACCTGTGATGTTCATTTCATGGATCCGGAGGATGAAGTATATAGACGAATTATTATGGCAGGTAAGGGATTTAAGGATGCAGATATGCAAGCTCCGCTTTTTTTACGGACGACAGAAGAAATGCTCTTAGAATTTCAATATCTGGGAAGTGAAAAGGCAGAAGAAGTCGTCATAAAAAATACCAATGTAATTGCGGATATGATCGAGTATATTGAACCGGTACGTCCGGATAAATGTCCGCCGGTTATTGAAAACTCAGATAAAACACTGACAGATATCTGTTATAAAAAGGCACATGAAATATATGGTGAAAACTTACCGATTGAGGTTACACAGCGTCTGGAAAAAGAACTGAATTCTATTATCAAAAATGGGTTTGCGGTTATGTATATCATTGCTCAGAAGCTGGTATGGGATTCTGTAGATCATGGTTATCTGGTGGGATCAAGAGGATCGGTGGGATCTTCTTTTGTGGCGACTATGGCGGGAATTACAGAAGTTAATCCATTATCTCCTCACTATTATTGTGCAAAATGTCATTACAATGATTTTACGTCTGATGAAGTGAAGGCATATGCAGGACGAGGTGGATGTGACATGCCAGATAAAAAGTGTCCGGTATGTGGTGAACTGTTAAAGAAGGATGGCTTTGATATTCCATTTGAAACATTTCTTGGATTTAAAGGAGATAAAGAGCCTGATATCGATCTGAATTTTTCGGGGGATTACCAAGGAAAAGCGCATCGATATACGTCTGTCATTTTTGGAGAAGGACACACCTTTAAGGCAGGAACAATCGGAACACTTGCTGAAAAGACAGCATATGGATTTGTACAAAAGTATTATGAAGAGAGAGGGGTAAAGAAACGCTCTTGCGAGATTAACAGGATTGCAAAGGGCTGTACCGGAATCAGAAGGACGACCGGGCAGCATCCGGGTGGTATCATAGTATTACCACATGGAGAAGAGATCCATTCTTTTACGCCGATCCAGCATCCTGCAAATGATATGTCTTCTGACATCATCACCACACATTTTGATTATCATTCGATTGACCATAATTTATTAAAGCTTGATATTCTTGGTCACGATGATCCGACGATGATCCGTATGCTTCAGGATCTGACTGGGACCAATCCACAAGATGTTCCTTTGGACGATAAGGATGTTATGTCTTTATTTATGAATACAGATGCTTTGGGAATCAAGCCATCTGATATCGGAGGATGTCCGCTTGGCTCGCTTGGTATTCCGGAATTCGGTACGGACTTTGTCATTCAGATGCTTCTGGACGCAAAACCTACATCATTTTCTGATTTAATCCGTATTGCAGGACTTGGACACGGAACAGATGTATGGCTTGGAAATGCACAGACACTCATCATGGAAGGAAAGGCAACGATTTCGACGGCAATCTGTACCAGAGATGATATCATGCTTTATCTGATTGGAATGGGAGTGGAGAGTAGTCTGGCATTTACGATTATGGAGTCTGTACGTAAAGGAAAAGGACTGAAGCCTGAGTGGGAGGAAGCCATGAAAGCAGCAGATGTGCCGGATTGGTATATCTGGTCCTGTAAGAAAATCCAATATATGTTTCCAAAAGCACATGCAGCAGCATATGTAATGATGGCATGGCGAATAGCGTACTATAAGGTTAACTACCCACTGGCTTATTATGCTGCGTACTTAAGTATTCGTGCCACAAGTTTTAACTATGAACTGAT
>JAAYYM010000530.1 GCA_012515365.1 Clostridia bacterium | reverse complement strand
TGCCGGATAATAAGTCAATGTTTCTTGTAATTCTGCCATTGATGTAATGGACTGTCCATCAAATTTTGTAATGATATCACCCTTCTGAATACCTGCTTCCTCAGCAGCTGTTCCTTCAAGTGCCTGTGCGACATAAACACCAATCGGCATATCATAAGTCTGAGCCACTTCTTCTGTAACATCCACACCAGAGATTCCAAGATATGATTCTTCTCCAAGTGCTACTTTGTCTCTCGTTTCACGATTCATCAAATCATTAATGATTGGTTTTGCCTGAGAAATCGGAATTGCATATCCCATCCCCTCGATCATACTGGAACCAAATTTAGCTGCATTGATTCCGATCACTTCACCCTTCATATTCAGTAATGCGCCACCTGAATTACCAGGATTAATGGCAGCATCTGTCTGGATCAGGACACTCGTATGATTATCGATTGTAATTTCACGATTGATGGCACTGATAACACCTGTTGTTACTGATTGACCATATCCGAGTGCATTACCAATGGCAATCGCCGGCTCTCCGACCTCTAATGCCTCTGATTCACCCAATGTAGCGATCTTAATCTCATCCATGGTATCAGAATCAATATCTGCTAACGGAATGGCTACTATAGCAAGATCCACTTCTGAGTCCCCGCCCTTCATCTTTCCATTTACAGAGCTTCGATCGATAAACTGAACCGATAAGGTTGTTGCATCATCTGCAACATGATTATTCGTAACAACTAAAAGTTCTGAATCATTCTGTCCGACTATGATACCTGATCCGCTTGTCTCGCTTTCATATTCCTGTGTCTGCCCAAAGAAATTAGTTGCTTCCTGAGTTGACTGATTTGTAATGGAAACTACGGTCGGCATTACTTCTTCTACGACATCTGTTACATCCCAGGCTTCGATTGAGGTATCAGACTGAATGGTATTTTCGATTTTATCTGATTCATGCACTGCAACAGGTTCCACTTCCTTTACCGGTGTCGTTTCTGCCTTTGCAGATTTGGCACCTGCATCTGCCTTTTGTACAGATGAATTTGCAATCGTATTGACTCCAAAAAATCCAAGTGCACCAAAACCACCAAAGATCAAGCCCAATGCCATGCAGGTTACAACTTTTTTAAATCCGCCACTTTTCTTTTTCGTCTTGGGTTCGCTATGTGTTTCACCTGCTATCTCATAAGAGGAGTAAGGCATTTGACTCCCATTTAAATTTGTATTTTCATTATGTTCTTCGTACATGATACTCTCTCCTTCCTTGTACACACAAATTGTTTGATTTGTTAGCCCTAGTGTACAAATAAGTTGTGTCGTAATTGTGATTACTTTTTTAAAAAAATGTGATCATGTGTCATAGTTTGTAATCCCAGTAATTATAATTCATGGTGATTTTTCTAATTAAAGCAGGAGACAGCTTACGGTAACGATATCCAAGCCAATAACCTGCATACTTAAATACACATGTAATGATAAACGGAACAATCAGATAATTTTTTTTATGTTTGGAAAAATAGCCAACTGCCTGTTTTAAATACCTCATGCCCTCGGCCTCTGATGAAATATCCAAAAAGACCTCTGGATGATCTGCCTGCGAAACTGCCAGATCAAAATTTCTCCGTAGCTGTTTCATGTTAGTGTAGTTATGAGAATGTATCACTTTTGCATCTGCCGCATAAGCAATCTTTCCGCCACCTTTTAGCACATTGGCAGCAAAAATCATATCCTCATTAAAGATCGTGCGATCCACGAATGATCCAAACATCTCAAAAACAGTGCTTCTGTATGCTGCACAGACATTTGAACAGAAATATGCTTTGATACCCTCAGTCGGTACATTTGCTAAGCTTCTTACTACAGATTTATCCGGATAATTATATTCTCTGGTAAACTGCTCAATTAACCCTGCTTGTTCAGATGCCATCTGTCTTGCATAGGTGATCAGTACCTCTTCCTCTTCAAACGGTTCGATCAGCTTTTCAATCAGTCTGGTATCTGCCGGAACAGCATCCTGTGTCATGTATATATAGACATCTGTATCTGCATCACAAAATGTTCTTGCTTCATTTCTTGTTTTGCCATGATCAAATTCAGCTGTCGAAATGTGTTTGATCACGATGTACGCTCTTTTTGTAAAGAAGTCTGAACCAAATGAAGCAGTCGCTTTCATAAACGTCTGCTCATCTGTGTTAATCAATATAATTTTATGTACCGGTACAGTCTGCCGGTCCAGTCCTTCAATTAACTGTTTCAGC
>JAAYYM010000529.1 GCA_012515365.1 Clostridia bacterium | reverse complement strand
GGCTGGGGGGCAGGCCAAAGGCGCATCCCCTTGAAATTTACAGGTGAACTATTATCTACTGGTGAAAAAAGAAGTAATATAGATTAAATAAAATACTAAATAGAGCGTATTCGCTTTACAATGAGTTGTAATTATGATATTCTTTTATTTGTGAAAGTGTATCCTAAAGTTGGTGAGGTGTATGGCATGGCAATTAGGAGCAAACTGTCCATTTTGATGGGCACTAAAAGGTATAACATACAAGATGTGTATGAAAAAACGGGACTTGCTCGAAGCACAATTGCCAATTTGTATCACGACAG
This sequence comes from Clostridia bacterium, assembly GCA_012515365.1. The sequence continues at coordinate 3,825 of JAAYYM010000529.1, read as the reverse complement.
GACTCAACGGATAGATTACGATACGCTAGATAAGCTATGCAAGCTTTTCGAGTGTAGTGTTGGTGATATTATTGAGTTTTATGAAGAAATATGAAGATAGACTTAATAATAAAAACATGGTCCTGCTTTAGGACATAGAAATTGGGATGGTGTTATGAACAATAGAAATTTTACTTTTATAGATTTATTCGCTGGTGCCGGTGGCCTTTCTGAGGGCTTTGTTGCTGATGGAGGGTTTATTCCGGTTGCTCACGTTGAAATGAACCCATATGCTGCAATGACCTTAAAAACAAGGACTTGTTATTATTACTTGAAGGAAAATAACAGATTGGATGAATACAGAAGTTATCAACGAGGCGAAATCACTCGTGATGAGCTTTTTGCAAGAATGCCAAATGGAATGCTTGATACTGTAATTAATAAAGAAATATCTGATACGACAACAAATGAAATTTTTGGTTCAATAGATGAGATACTTGAAAATGCTAATATTCAAAATGTAGATATAGTTATTGGGGGTCCACCTTGTCAGGCATATTCCTTAATAGGAAGAGCAAAAGATCCAGATAACATGAGAAATGATCCTAGAAATTTTCTTTATAGGCAGTATGTTAGATTTCTAAATCGGTACAGGCCACGCATGTTTATATTTGAGAATGTACCAGGCATTTTAACTGCAAATAATGGTGAAACATTCCAAAGTATCATTAGAGAATTCAATGATGCAGGGTATACTGTTGATCACAGAATACTTGATGCGGCTGATTTTGGGGTGCTGCAACATAGAAAAAGAGTGATAATAATTGGTTGGCAAGCTGATTTGCAGATTGTGTATCCTGAATTTGAGATTACTGAGGTTCAGGCAACGGTTAATGATATTTTGCAAGATTTGATTAGACTTGAAATAGCAACTGAGAACAATGTTTATGTTTCTGAGCCAACTAATTATTTGAGGGCGAGCGGAATTAGAGCTGATGATGATATTTTGACACATCATGTATGCCGTTTCCATAATCCAAGAGACATTGAGATTTATAGACGAGTGATTACTGCTTGGAATGAAAATCATAGAAGACTAAGATATACTGATTTGCCAGAAGAGCTGTGTACGCACAAAAATAGAAATGCATTTTTAGATAGATATAAGGTGGTTGCTGGGGATATTCAGTGTTCTCATACGATGGTTGCACATATCTCAAAAGATGGACATTATTTTATTCACCCAGATGTTACACAATGCCGATCTTTATCCGTTAGAGAAGCTGCAAGAATACAATCATTCCCAGATAACTATTTTTTTGAGGGTCCTAGAGCAGCTAAGTTTGTTCAAATAGGTAACGCAGTACCCCCATTGATGGCTAAGGGGTTAGCACGAGGGATTAGGGATATCTTAGAAAATATTTAAAGAGGGAGATAAAAATGCAAAACATGCTTATCCAAGAATATGGACAAATTAAAAGAATTGAATTACAGCACAATCCATACTATTGTTTAAGTGGGTCTGATATTGATATTAACCCTCATCAAATAGAGGCATTTTGTGTTGCTGTTGCATCCCTTAAGTCAGGAGGAGTAATTCTCGCTGATGAAGTAGGATTGGGTAAAACAATTGAAGCTGGACTTGTCATCAAATATGTCCTGCAAAGCGGGGCTAAGCGAATTTTAATAATTCTGCCCTCAAACCTAAGAAAACAGTGGCAAATAGAGTTAGAAGATAAATTCGAAATTGAGTCGATTGTAGTAGATAGTCTCAATATAGACGAATATCATGAGCTGGTCAGTAAGAAAAATCGAAAACCTGTGGTTGTTATTTGCTCATATACATATGCGTCAAAAAAAGCAGATATGTTTTGTAGAACAGACTGGGATTTTGTTGTATTTGATGAAGCTCATAAGCTTAGAAATGTACATAAATCTGGTGTTAAAACTGCAAAGAGTATCTACGAGATAACCAGAGGGATTCCTAAAATCATGTTGACAGCTACACCATTGCAGAATAACCTTTTGGATCTCTATGGACTTGTATATTTTATTGATGAAAAGATATTTTTTGACAAAAGACTTTTTGCCAAAAGGTATATCAAGACAAAGGATTTTGCTGATTTAAAATCCCATATAAAACCGGTAGTGCAGAGAACTCTTAGAAAAGACGTTGCTGATTATATTGCATTTAAAAAGAGGGTATGTATTACGGTTGATTTTAAACTGTCTCCACAAGAGGCAGCTTTGTATGTTATGGTGAATGATTATCTCAAGAAGGATATAATTTATGCTATCCCATCATCTAACAGAACTTTGATAACTGTAGTTATCCGCAAACTTCTAGCTTCTTCAAGTCATGCAGTTGCTGCTACATTTGAGGTGTTGAAGGACAGGTTAATCACACTGAAAGAAAGTACTCGACTAGAGAGCGTAGAGAAGGGATTAGACTATTTTTTTGACTTTTTAGATGATGACTACGAAGAAGATGACAAAAATACATCTAATCATTCTGAATTATATGATCGAGAAAGAGTGAACGAGTTTATTCAACATGAAATTGATGAAGTTGAAAACATTATAAAGCTGGCAACAAGTATTTCTGCAAATGAGAAAGCGAAAGCCCTACTTAAAGCAATAACGATAGCATTCAATAAACAAAAAGAAAGTGGAATAAATGAAAAGGTAGTAGTTTTCACAGAATCAGTAAGAACGCAAGAGTTTCTTTATAAGGAACTTACAAATAAGGGTTATGCAGGTGAGGTGCTTCTCTTTAATGGAAATCCATCAGATAAAACGACCTCAGAGATTTATAGAGCTTGGAAAGCAAAGAATTTTGGTAAAACGTTAGCGAGTAGAAACGTTGAAATAAAACATGCCATTGTGGATTATTTTAAGAACAACTGTAAGATTTTATTGGTAACAGATGCAGGCTCAGAAGGATTAAATCTTCAGTTTTGCAATTCGGTGATTAATTATGACTTGCCATGGAATCCGCAAAAAATTGAGCAGAGAATTGGTCGATGCCATCGATACGGACAGATGAACGATACCATTGTTATCAATTTACTAAACACAGAAAATATAGCTGATAGAAGAGTATACGAGATTCTATCGGAGAAATTCGAACTGTTCGAAGGAGTCTTTGGTGCATCTGATCAGGCACTTGGACTATTAGAATCTGGTATTGACTTTGAAAAAAGAGTTTTGATGATATATCAAAAATGCAATAGCATAGGAGAATTTAATAAAGAGTTCAAAGCTTTGGAAAAAGAGTTTGAGAGAAAGAGGAATGTTAAGTTCCAAGAACTGAAAAATCTTTTAAGCGATGAGAAAGAACATCATTCAAATAGTTATAAAAGTATTCTTTCGGATGTCATGCATTTCTTGAATGAGTTAAAAAAGTGGGAGGCGGTAAAGCCGCCAACTAAAGGCACTAAGTATCCTGTGGCTTATGCAATTAACATCAGAAACAAAGAAAAGCATGGCTTAGAACATGGTTTCATTTTAATGGGAGGGCTATATAACAACCAAGACTTTTTACTTCCGTTCCTCCGAGTGTTTGATGAAAAAGGGAATAAACTTGAATTAAGCGAAGCTGCAATATTAGAAATTATGGAGAATATTGAGGAGTCGAGTGTTGCTCCTATAACAATATCAGATAAAGATTTGGAAAAATGCGGAGAGAGTATTTATAGTGAGTTGTTGCTAAAGTATTATTCTTCTAACAAAGCAGCGATTGATTACAATAAGGCTAAAATTGATAATTGGGCTATGCTACGTAAAGATTACTTTAACCTTGAAATCAGTGAGATTGAAAAAAGTATAATTGAAATAAAAGATCAG